>DSBN01000313.1 GCA_011046055.1 Sediminispirochaeta sp.
GGGTAGAAGTTGTCCTCGTAGAGGAGTTCAAACTCCGGTTCGGTCTTCAACACCGTCCCCAGATCCTTCAGGGCGGCGAAGACCTGGATCCCGCCGATGGTGTTCATAGGGTGATCTTCGTTGAACTCGACCTTCACCCGCAGAACCCGTGTTTCCGCTTCGGCTGCTTCCATCAGCTCCAGCCGGTCGTACTCGCTCAGAACTCCGCTAGCCTCTCCAGGCTTTTCCGCTCCCTTCGTGGGCGACTCGGTAGGAGCGGAGGACTTCGCCTTCTTCGGCGGTGCAGCCTCTACCGGCTTCTCCTTCGAGAGAAGTCCGCGCAGGCTCTCCTTCAGCTCGCTGATATCCTCGTCGTACTCCTCACCCTGCTTTTGTGCTTCCAAAAGGGCCTTGATCACATCGATCGAGTTCAGCAGTATATCGACCACCGATTCGTCGGTGGTCACCTCGTTGCTGCGAATCGCATCGAGCACATCTTCCACCAGGTGGGTAAACTCAGAGAGTTTTGTCATCTGCACCGTGGCGGCGGCACCCTTGAGGGTGTGGGCGGCGCGAAAGATCTCGTCAATAGCATCCCTATCGGAGGGATCCTTTTCCAACACCAAGATATTCTGCTCCAGGCCGTCTACCTGCATCTCCGCTTCGATAAAAAAATCCTTGAGCAGTTCTTCGTTGTTTGGGTCTAGATAGTCACTCATTACGCATTAATCTTTATATATAACGTTATTTAAGTCAAGTATAATCTCAATAGAGAGTCCAAAATGTCGATATTCTAAAGAGGTACTTTTGTCAGAAATTTGCGTTATAATAGAAAGGTAAGGAGTGGTATGAACAAATTGGTGTTGTATATTAGTGGAATGCACAAACTTCGATCCACAAAAAGGGTTCTTTTCTCCATCCTTTTGCTCAGTTTGCTGGCTGCTGCCACTCTTCCGGCGGCGGATTTGAGCGTCTCCGACCTCGAGTTGATAACCAGGGGTCGATGGGAGAACCAGCGTCTGCTACTCTCTACCCGAGGCCGGAGCGAGATAAGCCTATCCGGGGGGTACAAATTCGGCGGCAATCTGCAGCTGGGATTCGAGAGTTCCGATTTGAGTTTTGCCGGAGCTGATTCCCCCGACTACGGCGATTATACCGATGCCGATGCTTATTCGACGGCGGTCTTGGAGTATTTGGACAAGCAGACGAATCTCGAGTTTCGGGGAGCTGACATTATCTATCGTGGAGTCTTTGGGAGCGATGTAGACCTGAGCTATTTTATCGGTCACAAGCAGCGCCTCGTTTCGGCGGAAACTTTTCCTGACGTTTTTGGTTCACGCCCCATTTCTACCAAGTACCAGGGCTACCTATACTTTCCGAAGCTCGAGTATCGGGGAATTCACTCGGTTCGCGGGACGGGACTGGAGTTTTCCAGCGATTTTGGCGACGAAAATATCCGCGGCAATCTCTACCTGTACCAGGATAGCCTGCTGCCCGAGGGAAATTATTCGACGGATGTTCAATTCATGTTGAGCCAGGAGCAACTCAAAATCGAACTCTTCGCCGGAGCCTCCTTCCCACAGGGGGAGTATGGCTTGTACCGGGGAGGATTTCTGTTCTACTATCGCCCCGCGGAACGGGGTGAATTTTTCGCCCAGATCGGACTGCCCTACTATCGCCCTTTTGAGCAGCTCACCATAGATGATTTCTACTTTCTCTTCGAACCGCGGGTCCACTTCGACTATGTCAGTATAATCACAACGCTGTTCTGGCACCCCGAACGCTACCTGATGCAGGAGACCGGTGATGCCGGGTCGGCGGACATCCATTTCAACCTGCTCTTCGGAGATCAGGAAAAAAACCCGATCACCGGCGGTTTCGAGACCAATTTCAACCTGGAAACCTCCGATACGGGAATACAAGATTTCAGTATCACCACCAGCCCCTATTTGAGCGCCGTGACCAGCGGGGTGATTTGGAACTTCATGGTGAATGTCACCTTGCTTCCCTACAGTTTAGAAGATATGTTCGAGGGAATAATCGGCGTGAAGGCGGTGTTTTAAGATGAAATACGTGTCTACTCTCGATAAAGCACATGCGGTCCGTTGGAGCTTGGCGGCAGCCTTGCTGTTTTTTTCGCTCTCATCGGCTACGGCGTTGGAGATCACCTCTCTGGCCCACGGAGGAAACATTCTCTTTGACAAAGCCAGCAAAAACGCGCAGGAGTCCATAAGCGGAACCGATTACTACTACGGGCTGAGCGTGTTCGGCTCACAGGAGCTGAATGAGAACCTGGATCTCCACGCCGGCCTGGTGTACGATCCGGTGCTCAGGTACACCGCCTACACCCGTTTCGAGTACTCCCGGGACTTCTACACGATCTCGGTGGGTCCTTTTCTGGGATTCTTCAACAATTGGCAGACCATAATGAAAAGCGGCATCTCCAGTTCGGTCCGCCTGTTCTTCCCCGGCGTAGCCTTTGTCTCCTTTGGTTCCGACAGTTCCATCTCCGCCAGGTTCAGTAAAAAAGGGGACTACCTGCAGGAGCACAACCATCTCTCCGTGGGCTATTACGTACCGAACGCTATCTGTTCGCTCAACCTGACTACCAAGCGATTCGTCGAACAGCTGACCGACGACCTGGAAGTGGACGACTCCTATACCGAGTACTCCTTTGAGGTGGACATTTTTCAAAAAAACGTACCAGTTCAAGTTCTACTGGCCTTCTCCTACCAACAGTTGAAGCGGTCTTACTCCGACGGTCAGTCCAATACTATCAACTCGCTTATTCTGGGAACCGATTTTGACATCGAACTGTCACCGAAGCTCAGCCTCCTTTTCGGTCTCGACAGCAATATCTACTCCTTCGGAAAATACAACGACGGCAGCGGTTCCACGGCGCTGGGAATGCCGCAAAGCGGCTTGGGAGTATTCCTGTTCCGCTCGAACCTGGGACTTCGGTTTTCCCTTTGATAAGACTCCGCTAGTGCGAGCATAAAAAAAAGCCGCCTCCCTGATTCAGAATCGTCTGCTTCAGAGGGCGGCTTTTCTTTTTTTCCGAAGTACTTCTTTCTTCGCTAGGAAGTATAATGGGCCAAGGATTGCACAAACAAGCCATACATATTGAACTGCAACAATTTGAATACGTGACGCCCCCGGGGTTCCACCCCGAGAGCGTCAAGACAAATCTATATAGCGCTTATTCGGACCCTAAACTACTCTTAGTTGTTGGCCTCTTGCTCGGCCTCATCCTGGTGAATCTTCTGCCGCTCCAGTGCTCTGAGCACCTGCACCTCTCCGAGACGTCGCCATTCGGCGTTTCTTCTGGACTCTTCACGCTCTTCGAGGATACCCCACAGGGCTTCGTTGTCTATGCCCTCATCGCCGGGCAACACGGCCAAGTCGTAGGTGAGCTTCACGTCTTTGATGTAAGTAATGACATCCCCGCCTTCCTGAGAGGCGTCCTTGTAGATTACAAAACCTTTGAGCTTGCGGAAGGGAGTCGATCGAGGATAGAGCGGTTGTGAACGCAGCTCTCGGTTGCGTACGTCATCCACATAATTGGGATTCTCCCAGCCGAGGGTTCTCCATCCGCGGAACTGCATGTAGTCGAGGAAGAGATTCCGCTCACGGCCGTTCTCGTCTTCCATGATGATGCCCAGGCCGTTGGGAAAGTTGGAGCCATAGACGTTCACCTCGATCCTCTTCAGTGCTCCTACGTTCTTCACGACACCATTGCCTTCGAACTTGCTGCCTTCCCTATCCTGCTCATCCGCCTGCATATACGCGGGAATCTCAAAGGGGGGTTTGACGATTGCATAGGAGTTGAAGGGCTCCATGGGGAAATGGACGCGTATGCCCATCACCGTCTCGCCGGCGAATCTCTGCGCTTCTTCTCGGACCGGAGCCTCGAGAGTATAGGAGAGTCGTTGATTCTCGACGGTCCTCGACGAGGAGGATAGAACCACATCCCAATTTTCAATGGCCAGGGAGGTCTTCATCAACTCTCTCTCTTCTTCGGTAAAGCCTACGCCGGCTTTCTCAGAAAAATCGACAAGAGTCGCTTCGTTATTTCCGTCCTCAAGATCCGCAGTCAGGGTAGAAAAATCAATGAGAATCGATTCTTCCGCGGTAACAGAGAAACTTACCACCAAAAGCAAAATACCAAGTAGAATTCCGAACCGTTTCATCCAGTGCTCCTTTTAAAACAGATTACCTAGTTATGAAAACCGCCGTCCCGACAATTTTCACTGTTTCGAGTGCTGCAAAGCAGCATGATAAATCTATTGCATTTAAAATTATACGGAACCAAGTTAGTTTGTCAACGATTTTTCTTTTTTTTTATGGTTTCGGACTTTGCTGAGTTTCAATCCGGCTCAATTCCGCTCCGTTTCGATCTCACCTTCCATCAGTTCTGGTTGTACCCCGTTTATACTGTAGATGACCTCGCGAATCTCCGGGAAATTGAAGCGAACCGTCTTGGTCAGACAGGCCAGGGCCTCCTCAAAAGAGAGAGCCGCGTCGGAAATACCGTTCAAAATCGCCATATTGAAGTCCAGATAGAGGGTCTGATCGCGCAGAAGAATGGTTTGCAGCCGGGTCTCCCGAGAAAACAAGCTCACCAGGTCCACATTCATCGGACCGAGCAGTACCTCTCGCACCAGCAACTCGACGTCTTTCTCTTTGGTATCCTTGACCGGAAGGCTGCGTGCCTCGCCGTAACAGCGGGAACTCCGGTATTCGGGAAAGAACAGTACCTGTTCGGTCCTTCCACTTCCCCAGACCATATACATCACCGCTGATAACAGCAATAACAACAGTAGTATCCCACCAAGGGCGGTGGAGCTCTTGTCCTTTAGTCTCACGCCTTACTCCATAGAAAAGGGCTGTTCAAAATGCTCGACGAAGTCATGAACGCCATTATAGATGCCTTCGGCGATCTTCTTCAAGTGATCGGGGTCCCTCATTTTCAGGGCTTCCTCTCTGTGAGTGACAAACCCTATCTCCACCAAGACCGAGGGCATCCGGGCGTTGCGCACTACAAACCAGGTCTCCTCTTTCAAACCCCTGTTCTCATGCTCAGCCCCTATTCTCCCCTCCAAACCCTGAAGAATCCTTTTGGCCAACAGGATACTTTCGACGGTGTACTCCTCTTCCAGCATAGTATTGAGAATCGGCGCTACCTCTCGGGCGCTCTCGTCGAGGGTCTCCGGATCGATGAGTTTGCGCCGATAGTCTGGAGGCAGGTACCAGACCTCGAAACCCTTGGCTTTGCTGTTCAGAGAGGCGTTGGCGTGAATAGAGATGAAAATCATCGCCTCCTGCTCGCCCAAATCGATATCGTTGGCGATCTCGGTGCGTTCCTCCAGACTCAGGTACTCGTCTCGATCCCTGGTCAGGACTATATTTTTCTCCTTGTAGCTACTTTTCAGCAGCCCCGCCAAATCCAAAGCGACTTTCAAGACCAAATCCTTCTCCATTATCTCGATCGCCTCTCCTTGCTCATCGCTAAACCTGCCTATGGCTCCCGAATCCCGGCCCCCGTGACCGGCGTCGATAATAATAGTTGAGACAAAGAGTTGGTTTGATCTGTCCGGTAGAAGTCCGAGACGGTGCAACAGGAAGTCCGCATCTTCCCGGGAGAGCGACAAGTCTCCGCCGGAACTTCTTGTGGGAGGATCGATAGTCCTCAGCTCCTGGTAGTTGATCAGTAAAAACCGGCTGTCCTCACGGAGCACATAGCTCTGGTCGTTTTTATATATCTTCCCGACTCCGCGCATGGGATCCCACTGGAATGAGGCCCCCGTCTTCTTTAGTATCTGGTCCAGCTCCAGGGTATCGGAGGCGTGAAGCACGGCGGCGAGAAAAAAAACGACGAGTGTGAATGTGAATATTTTCTTGAACCTCACCATTGACGGAAGTACTCACCTCCAAAACGACTCATAGTATCGACTATCCAAAGTCCCGCCTGTATACCGGCCCGCAGGAAATGCCGCCAAAAAAGACTCCCCACTAGAATATCGGAGTTTTTCGACTCCTCTGAAAGACGTATTCCCGGCTCTTTTTCCAGAACGGCCAGGGCATCGGCCACGCTCAAGCCGTGCCAATCCCTCTCTTCCAGCTCCAGCCATGACGGCGGGGGAAGGACCGTGATCCGGCGGGGCCCTGTCGGGCTACCGTTCAACTCTCTGAACTCAGGCATTCGCTCCACATACTCTTTCGCCCAGGCCATGGCCTGGGGATACGCGGCCGGCACCCATTGGCAGGTCTCTCCCCGTAAAAAATCAGCGGTTCTCGTCTCCCCTGGGCGCAATCGAACCAAGATCTTCCTACACGCCTCTTCGGCGGCGTTGACCGCCGCGTGCCTTTCCGCGGCCGCGGAGATGCAGTTGCCGCACTTCTCTACATTGTTGGTGGGAAAACTCACCGGATCCCCCTGTTTTACCCGAACAAAAACATCCCGCACACCGGCTATCCCCGCAGCCTCCCGAAGCCCTTCTACTCGGTCTACAACTCCGGGTATAGAGATGAAAGCCCGCTCGGCGGAAACCCAGCTCTTGCGCTGCTCCAAGGAGCCCGGCGGCTTGCCCACCGCCAGCTCCAGAGCTCGTCCGGTCAGGGGGACTCCGCTGGCATAGGGGTAGGTCCACCCGGACATGTAGCCCCCGGAAAGTCTGGCGGCCACCTCACCGATGACCGCTCGGCGTCCGTCCCACTTCACATCCCCCTTTGCCGCGCCCTTGTCGATCCCCAAGGCCTTCACCGCCGCGGTGAAACTCTCCTCTACCAGCTGCAGTACCCTCCCCGAATACTCGGTGGGCATGGTATGTCCCATCTCCACAAAGTAGGGGGGGAAAAAGATGTGTCGGTCCGCTATTCCGGTGATGCGAGGCTCGCCGTCTACAACCAGGGCGTCGATGCTGAACTCGGGTCCGGGCACGTACTGCTCGACAATTATCTGCCCGCTGCGGCTGTGTTCGCCGGCCAAGCGAAAAGCCTCCAAAAACTCAGCTTCCGAGTCGATGCGCCGGATTCCTCGAGCTCCCATATTATCCACCGGCTTGACCACCAGGGGAAAGTCGAGACCAGACAGCACCTTGCGCGGCTCGTCTTGGGAGCTCAAAACGCGAAAGGACGGCGAAGGTATGCCGTTCTCCCGGAAGACCCGGCGCATGCGCTCCTTGTTGCTGGCGGCGAGGGCGGTCTCCGGCTCCAGCCCGGGAAGGCCCAGGGACCGGGCTACCCGGGCGACGGTGTAGCTGAAATCGGTGCCGGCGGTGAAGACTCCGTCGAGTCCATGATCCGTTTTGATACGACGGGCCGCCGAGATCATCCCCTCGATATCGGCCAGATCTACATGGACAAAGCTGTCGGCCAAATGGCGGTACTCGGCGTTTTCGTTGCCGTCAGCCACAAAAACCGTCCACCCCTGCTCTTTGGCCCACTGGATGGCCGGTTTCTGCATAACCCCCGCTCCGAGAATCAATATATTATACTTTTCCATGGTCGTTGTCCCTTTTTGTAGCGTAAATTTCAAAGCTGTCGCCCAAACGAAACACTCTGCTCAGCAGCAACAGAACACGGTACCACCCTCCCCTACCGGTTGCCGGGAGTAGAGGAAAACGCTCCGGGTGATGACCGGTGACCACCACCTTTCGCACCCGAAAGCCTCGTCTGTTCAGAATACGCCGGGCCGAACCGGGAGACCACACCGTGTGGTGGTCGGCGGGACTTTTTTTCAAAAAGCTCCCTATCCGACCCCGGCCGGAGATACCGGAGGAGTTCGGCGTAGAAAAGGCGAATACCCCTCCCGGCTTCAGCAGCTCTCGGACTTTACACAGCACCCTCGCGGGGTCGGCGAAGTGTTCGATCACGTACCACATACTTATCACGTCGTAGCTGTTCGGGGGAGCTTGGTGGTCTTCAAAAAAACCCTGGCTCGCCGGAATCTTCAACTCCTTCCGCACGTACCCCACCGCCGATTCGACGGGATCAAGCCCCTCAGCCCGGAATCCCGCCTCCCGCGCCTCTTGCAGAAAGGGGCCGTAGGCGCAACCCACGTCCAGCAGCTTTTTGCTCCGAGGGCTCACAATTGAGCTGAGTGATGCGAGTCTCTTTTTGGAGAAACCGCGAATCTGCTCGAAGTCCTCCAGGTAGCTGCGTCCGTACCGTCTCCGGTACTCCTCGAAAAAATACTCCTCTCGATAGCTCTCCCCTCGATCGATGAAATCCAACTGATAGACGATACCACACCGGCGACAACGGAAAAAGCTCCGCTCCTCCTGCCGCAACACCGCCTCACCATCGATAGTACCGCAAATGGGGCAGGCACCTATCAGAGGCGGCACCAGCCGTGAGAGCAGCGCCGCCAAATCCCTCGGTGGACCGGGGGCGATCCTCTCCATTATACCGTTCACCACCCTGGGATTCTCCATGTACCGCCTCAGCCTGGAGGAGTGAATTTTTTTCACCCCCAGCCGCGGAAACCCCGCCTTTTTGGATAAGGTGTCGTGATAAGAGGAGGGATTGAGCAGCAGGACCGCGCATCCGGCGCTCAAGCCCTCGTAGGCGGTGAGACCGAAACTGGTGAACAGCACATCGTATCGGTGGAGTATTTCCGCTAAGTTGTCGGGCGCCCGAAGGATCTCCACCCCCGCGGGGTAGCCGCGAGGCCCGAACAGCGGACCCTCCACCACCGTGATATTCCCCGCCTCCACCCCCTGGCGAGAGAGCAGCTCCTCCAGCATCCTTTCGGTAAGGTGCCCCGGATCTTCTCCGCCGAAGCTCACCAGAAAACGCAGAAATCGTTCCGGCGGCTCACGCCGACGGGAAGCTTGGGGCAGGAGAGCGGAGTCGAAGACGTTTGCCCCACCCATATCGCCGGGCAGGGGGAAGGTGTCGATCAGATAGGAAAAGTACTGCCGGTACTCTCCGCCCTCATCCAGACCGACGGGAACCCCCAGGTGTCGGTAGCGGCGAAGCTCCCGCCCGTTGGTCGCTCTCCGGTCATAGATGCAGAAATCCCAGCTCCGTCTATCCAGTTCGGTCTCGGAGACAAGCACCGCCTCCTCTGCCGCTCCCGAAGCTTCTCGCAGCTGGGAGATATTCCCAATCCGCGCCGCGGCGGGGATGAATATATTCACCTGGTGATCCCGTCTCAAGCTCTCAGAGAGTCGCAACGCCCGTCGCAGGTGTCCCGTCCCGTTTCCCCGTCGTACGGAAGGAAGGAATAGAAAGCTGCTCACAACTCAACCCGTACTCGGAATTTGCTGCTGCATCGCGGAGACTATCCTCCGTGTAGACAGGGGATTCCCGACGTAAAGTTCCCTAAATATCCGTTTGAGATGTTGATAATCGTCCGCGGTGTCCAAGGTCAGTCGCAGCTCTGGAGCTTGACAAGCCGACGGGGCCGGCGGGCGGTGAATGCGAAACCGATCGGGATTGTCGTACAGATACGGACAGACGTGTTCCCGGTAGTAGAGGTTTTTCTTGCCCTCTCCGGCGGTCTCTTTTCGCGCCACTTCCAAAGCCGTTCGCCCCACGCACTCCACTCCCGCTCCCAAGGGCAGGCCATGGAAAGCACTGTAGTCGGCACCCTGCTCCAGGTGCTCCTCCATGATTAACCGTGCACACTCTCCGTCCACCAGAGGGTTGTCCCCGGTGGCGCGGATGATGTGCTCCAGACGGAAGTACTCCGCGGCGTGGGCAAAGCGCTCGAGGACGTCTTCTTTCGGCCCCACGAAGAGCTGGAATCCCCACTCTTTCGCCAAGGGAGCCAGAGCGTCGCTGCTTGCCAGGTCGGTCAGGAGCGCGTGTACATCCACCTCCAGACGGCGCAGGGACTCCATAGCGTGGGTTATCACCGGCCTGCCGGCCAGCGGCAGCAGCGCCTTTTCGGGCAGACGCTGGGAGTCCAGGCGAACCTGCAAAAAAACACCGACTCTGCTCATCCCTCGGGCTCCTCCCACAGCTCGGTTACTTCCCGCGCATCCCGGGAAAAGCGGTACTTATTCAATTGGGCCCATTGACGGACCTTTTTGAACTCCCTGTAGGCGGTGAAGATCGGGCTGCCCGACCGAAGGTAGTAGGGAAGAAAACGACGCCAGGGGATCTCCCCCCTATCGCCGACGAATCGAACGGTGAGGTTTTTGAGAAAAAACTGACGATAGCTCTCGTCAGCGGTGGTATCTTCGCTTGGTTCGGGGGAGAGGTACCGGATCCGAAAGCCCGTCTCACACTCTATACGCTCCCCCCACATATGGGCTCTGAAACCGAAATCCATCTTTTGCCAGTAGGGGTTGTGGATCATAAAATCGTATCCGCCGGTGAGAAGGAAACGTTCTTTGTTGTACAGCCCGCAGTAGTCAAAAGGAAAAATCGTCTTCACCCCGTTTTTCCGCGGCGGAAGGGGGATCACCTTCAGCAGACGTCTCTGAAACGCCGGGATCATCACCGAGGGAACGGTCTCCAGCTTGGTGTTCTGCAGGACCGGCACCGTGCACAGGCGCTCGGAGCTCACCAGTCGATGCAAGAGCTGCGGGCTCAGGGGCGAGGAGATCTTCATGTCGCTCCAGAGAACCAACACGAAATCACTCTCCGATTCCTTCATGCCGATGTTGATCTGTTCGCCGCGGCTGACCTGTTCGTGGAGGAGCAGAAACTTTATCTGGGTGTATTTGAGACTCAAAGCGTCAATATCGTAAGTGCTGGTCTTCGGTTCGATGGAAATCACTTCGATGTTGCCCACCTGGACTAATTCTTTGAAAAACTCCTGGCGGTAGGGGCGACTGCCCCGGTGCAGCAGAAGAATGCTCAAAGGGGGGTTCACTCGTAAAGAGCGGTCAATCTTTCCCCCGCCGACTATCGTGTAGGGGATCCGTAGGGTCTTAGAAGTTGTAGGTATAGTACTCATCACACTTCCTACACGCTTCGGGGTAGTCCTCTTCCAGATGAAGTCGGTATTTCTCTTCTCCCCGACGCCACACAGTCTCGATCCCGTCTTGATACACATTACCGAGCAGATGTTCCTGCCGCAGGTCCTCCCGACACATGGGAACCGAGCCATCCATAAGAACCACCAAATCTCTCTTGAGATGCCAACAGGGGAACCTTCGTACCGGGGAAAGATCGCTAATTTTTCGCTCCGGCAGATACCCGCAAAAGGTATCGTACTTTTGGATGATCACATCGACTCCCTCTTGTTGCTGCCAGTATTTAAAAAATTGATCCACCTGCTCTTCATTGTCCCGCATTCTCACCGCTTGGACGAAGACCTGGTGGGGAAAGAGCTTGCGCAGCAGGTCGGTAGTCTCTTTTGCCTCTTCCCAGTTCGCCCCCCGCAGCTGCCGGTAGGTCTCCCCGTCGTTCGCATCCAGGGAGACAATCCAGGTCAATGCTCGGTTGCCGGCGTGTTTTTCAGCGATGGACTCCAGCCCGGCGAGAGTCCATCCGACACCGGAGGTCTCAATTACTAAAGAGAAGCGGGGTATCTCCAACACCCTATCGATCAGCTCTCCTATACGACCGTGCAAGGAGGGCTCCCCCCACACCGAGATTCCTACAACCAAATCGTCACAGAACGCCTTCGCCTGCCGAAGCAAGTCCTGCCAAGACTCCGTACTGATCTCATCTCGGCGATGAAGTATATCCCCGCCAAACTTCGGATAGGGGCAGTAGCTGCAGCTCTGTGGGCAGCCGTCTACCACCTGAGCATAAAGGTAGGCCGGGAGAGTCCGTAGCAACTCGGGACGCTTTTGCAGGATATCCTGTACGCTGGGGGCATCGTGCCCCCCCGCTTCGATCACCCTTTCGAGCAGCATTTTATTTCGCCGAGTGTCCGCTGACAGGGCTACCCGGAGAAGCCGTTGATCCGTTGGAGCGATCTCCGTCTCCAAATCAAAGGCGTTAATGTCCTTTTGCAGAACCTCAAAAATATACTCCCGGCTGAGTGAGACCTGATGGCGGCGGCTCAGCTCGAGGAGCTGCTGTATCGCTTCGGGCTTGATTATCTGGGGACACAGCCCCTTCGGGTATCCGTCGGCAAAACTGTAATCGGCAAAATATCTGAGATGATTCTCGAACATTTTTTTTGTGAGCTTCAAGTCCACCAAAGGCTCGTCCGCCCAGACCACGAAGGCGTGATCGTAGCCTCCGCTCTCCTCGAGCATAGTCTCCAAGAGCTCGGGTACGGACCATGTGTCCCGGACCAGAGTTCTTCCCATCGTATCGTTCCACACCGCAGCCAAGTCCTCCGACTTCACATCCGTCAGGAGCACCACCTGCTGCACGTCCGGAAAGAGGCCCAGCTTAGCGCGTACCTGTTCGAAGGCACTTTTCGGCTCTCCGACCTCCTCTGGATCGGGAAGCCTCTCCCGGAGTGCGTACTCATTGAGTCCAAGGGCATGTAAAAAAAGTATATTTCCCATAATTCGAGTATCGACCGGAAAGGGCTTCCCTTTTATACCTCTTCCAGAAACACTATATCTTCCGGTCGTGCGATTTCATCCCTCCGTTCGCGTCCATACATTTGACTGACCGCGCTTGAATGTTTACCGATCAGACTGGCTATTTCGGTACTATTGTAGGCGGGAACCGCCTTGGCCTCCTGGTTGATCATTACCACATCACCCTCCCGAAATATCCCCTCCACGGAGAGAATTCCCGAAGGAAGAAGGCTTTTATGCCGCCGCAGAGCATCCAGCGCGCCTTGGTCGACCAAGATTTTTCCCTTGGGAACACTGTTGAGAATCCAACGAACCCTCGCCGAGAGCCTCTCCTGCGATAGGAAGAGGGTCCCCATATCCTCTCCGGCAAGTATACGTCTCAGAACATCGTCCTCCCGTCCGTGGGCCAATACAGTTCGGCAGCCTGCGTTGGCGGCGATGGAAGCCGCATCTAGCTTTGTTTTCATTCCCCCCGTGGAGAACTCGCTCCCCGCGCTTCCGGCGTAGGTGTAAATCTGCTCGTTAATATTTTCTACTATCGGAATACGTCGGACCGTCGCGGCGGATTTGGGGTCTCCGTCGTAGAGCGCCTCTACGTCACTCAGCAAAATCAAAAGTTCCGCGTCTACCTTGCTGGCCACCATTGCGCTGAGCCGGTCGTTGTCCCCGAAGGCGCTGCCGATCTCGTCGGTGGAGACACTGTCGTTTTCATTAAAAATTGGAACCACCGCCAAGGAGAGCAGCTGTTCGATCGAACTCCTGAGGTTGAGATAGGAGGTACGGTTGTTGAACACCTCCCGGGTCAACAGGACTTGGGCGATTCGAATACCGTGGGGCTTAAAGGATTCTCTGTACTGGTGCATCAGCAGAGGCTGCCCTATGGCCGCGCAGGCCTGTCTCATCTGGATATCCTTCACCCGGCTGCTGAGGCCGAGCTCCGCCGCCCCCATTCCAATAGCCCCCGAACTGACCACCAGGACCTGTATCCCCCGTTCCGAAAGCGCGGCGATCTGTCGACTGATCTGGTTCACATACTCTATGTCCAGGCGCTCTCCTCCGGAGAGCAGACTGGTGCCGATTTTTATTACGATCCGCTTCACTCGGGAAAAATCTCTCACACTCCCTCCTGGCCGGAATCGGAAGTAATATCTTTGTGTAGAAAGGGGCGTCCCTCGGGCCCCGTGTAGTCGGCCACCTTTTGTCCTTGTCCGTAAAGTTTCCATTTGTAAATGCAGAGCCCGTCCAGGCCGACAGGCCCCCGAGCGTGAATTTTGTTGGTACTTATACCCACCTCAGCGCCCAGACCGTAACGATAGCCGTCGGCGAAACGGGTACTGCTGTTCCAAAACACCCCCGCCGAGTCGACCATGTTCATGAAGTACTCCGCAGCTTCAGCGTCGGCGCTCACAATCGCGTCGGTATGTCCCGAACCGTAGGTATTGATATGCTCGATCGCCTCATCCAGGCTGTCGACCACCCGGACCGATAGAATCGCCTCCAGGTACTCGGTACGCCAGTCCTCTTCCGTTGCCTCGTTCATTTCGGCGTAGCTCCTGGCCCGGGGACAGCCCCGCAGTTCGGTTCCCCGCTCGCGCATCCGTTGTGCCAAGGCGGGGATGAAACGCGCGGCGATGGCGCCGTCCACCAGGAGAGTCTCCAGTGCATTGCAGACCGCCACGTACTGGTTTTTTGAGTCATCTACCAACTCAACGGCCATCTCCGCGTCGGCGGAGGAATGGACGTACATATGGGTGACACCGTCGGCGTGTCCGAGTACGGGAATAGAGGTGTTGGTCATAATATACCGCACAAATTCGTTGGAGCCTCGCGGGATCAAGAGGTCGATGTGCTCGCTGAGGGAGAGCATCTCTTTGACGTCCTCTCTGGTCTCGGCCAGCTGTATCCACCCTTCGGGTACCCCGGCCTCTCGGCTTGCTTCGGCGATGATATGGGAGAGCAGCCTATTGGTTCTGCCGGCCTCGCTGCCCCCTTTTAGTATGACGGCGTTTCCGCTTTTCAGAGTCAAACCGGCTATTTGCACCAGAGCGTCCGGTCGCGATTCGAATATCATCCCAATCAGCCCGATGGGGCAGGTCACCTGACGCAGTTCGAGCCCTTCGTCCAAAAGTCGAGCGCCTATCACTCGACCAACCGGATCTGGGAGCTTCTTCACATCTTCCAAGCCACGGCAGGTCGCGGCGATCTTCTCATCCTGAAATTTCAGCCTTTTTAATAGAGGGAGAGCCCCGCCGGCTTTTTCGAAGTCGACCATATCTTTTTGGTTTTCTTCACATATAAGCGTCTCGTTCTTCTTCAGTGCCTCTACAATATAGCTCAACGCACGGTTCTTCTCCTCCGTACTCAAAACGGCACATTTGATTTGTGCCTTTTCCGCCTGTATGGCCATCTCTTCGATGCGCATTTCCTGTACCTCCCTATTGAGCACCCCATTTTAGCCGTTCAACGCCTTAAAGACAAGATTCCCTTGACAAGCCATTATATATCGTCTTATATAATGACTACCATACACCATCTTAGGAGCATGTACATGCAACGAATAGGATCCATAAACTCACACAAAAGTGGCGGCAACAAGCGGAGGTTCACCTTCTCCAAGACACTACTCTTCTTGTGGCTGCTTCTTGTAACCGCCCACGTCGGAGCACAGTCCTCGTCATACCCCATGATCGTGGAGGACGGTCTGGGCCGCGAAGTAAAAATAGCGAGCCGACCCGAAAGGATTGTGCTCGCCGGCAAGGCGACACTCATCACCGCCAACGCCTTCTACCTTTTCAATGACTACCGGGACAATGTGGTGGCCATCGGCAAAACCAACCAAGGCTTGGGCAACTTCCTGCCCTATTTGGACGAGAACTTCGACGATGTGGCGAAACTGGCCCACGAGGTGGGACCGGAGCAGATCATAGCTCACCGCCCGGACCTGGTGATCATAAAAGACTTCATGTACTCTCGATTGGGAGAACCCTTGGAGAAGCTGGGCGTGCCCGTGTTTACCCTCTCCTTGGAGACCGCCGAGGCGTACCAAGATGAGATCATTCAGCTCGGTCGAGCTTTGAACCGAGAAGGGAGGGCGGAAGAGATTCGCCGCATCTATTCACAACGTCTGCAGCAGGTCGACCAGCGGCTTGCCTCCTTGCCGGAGAACAGGCGCCCCTCGGTACTCCTGCTCTACTACTCCAACCGCGGGGGAGACCGGGCCTTCAACATCGCCCCGGCCGATTGGATGCAGACCTACCAGGTCGAACAAGCCGGGGGGAGGGCGATCTGGAAAGAGTCCAACCTGGGTAAGGGCTGGAAAACGGTGAACTTTGAGCAGATCGCCGCCTGGGACCCGGATTATATATGTATCACCAGCTTCAATACTCCCACCTCGGACTTTTTCGAAGAGATCCTCTCGGGGCCCCAGTGGAGCATGCTCCGTGCTACCCGCGAGGGACGAGTTCTTGAGTTTCCCGCCGACTTCTACAGCTGGGCCCAACCGGATGTACGTTGGATCCTCGGCATAGAGTGGCTGGCCAAAGTCCTGCACCCGGAACTCTTTTCGGATTTCTCCATGGATTCGATAGTAGAGAGTTTCTACCAAGAGATGTACAACCTGGACGGCGGCACCTACGATTCGGTGGTCAAACCGCGACTCGAAGGGATTTTAGAATAAGACTGAGGCGGCGATGCACAAACTCCTGGCCGGCCAACGCCGAAAAATAGTCCTTCTGACACTGCTCTTGATACTCACGTTCATTCTGGCGGTTCTCAGCGGCCGCTACCCCCGGCCGGGGTTGATCCCGCCGCAATTGCTCTTCGAGGATCCGATGGCTATGAGCCTGGTCCTGCAGCTGCGCCTGCCGCGAGTGATCGCGGCGGTACTGCTGGGGGCCGGGCTGGCCGGGGCGGGGACGGTTTTCCAGATGATTTTTGCCAATCCCCTGGTGGAGCCCGGTTTTCTCGGGGTCAGCCAAGGCGCGGCCTTCGGCGCTTCCTTGAGCATCATCGCCTTCTCCTCCTCTCTCTGGATTGTCCAGATATCGGCCGCTCTGTTCGCCCTTCTCGGCCTGGCCTCGAGTTACGCTCTGGCCCGTCATTTCCGTTTCGGCGGCTGGGTCCTACGGCTGATACTGGCGGGCATCGCGGTGAGCGCGCTCTTTTCGTCGGGAATAGGCCTGTTGAAATTCATCGCCGATCCCATGAGCCAGCTGCCGGAGATAACCTTCTGGATGCTCGGGGGTCTGTACAGTGTGGAGTGGCGGCACATCTTCTCAATTCTCCCGGTGGCCCTGCTGGGCCTGGCGGTGATGTTCGGCTACCGCTGGCGGCTCAACCTCCTGTCAATGGACGACCGCACCGCCTTCTCCCTCGGGCTGGCCCCCTTTCGCGAACGGCTGCTGCTTCTGGCCACCGCGACGCTGGTCAGCGCGGCGGTCATCTCGGTCAGCGGTATCGTCGGCTGGGTGGGGCTCATCGTCCCGCACATCGGACGCCGGCTCTTGAGCTCCGACTCCCGAGCCTCCCTCCCGGCTTCGATACTCATCGGAGCAATCTACGTCCTGCTCTGCGACACCTTCGCCCGGACCTTGATGGACGGAGAGATCCCCCTGGGGGTGCTCACCAGTCTCATCGGGGCGGCTCTGTTTATTTTTCTCCTCACCGGAAGAAAGATCAAAAGGGGGAAGTTCCTTGCCCGCGAATCTGCTTGAACTAGAACAAATCTCCTACCGCTACAACGCCCACTCGCAGCTGGTCCTGGACGATGTGACCCTGAAAATAACGGAGGGAAGCGTGACGGCGGTACTAGGACCCAACGGAGCGGGAAAGTCGACGCTCCTCGACCTCTGCCTGGGCTGGAAGGAGGCGGAAACCGGAAGGATCCTGCTACGAGGCCGGGAGATCTCCAGCTATTCACGCAAAGAGATGGGACAACTGATGAGCTTGGTCCCCCAAAACGAAAGGGTGCGCTTCGACTACAGCGTCCTGGAGTACCTCCTCCTGGGCCGGGCTCCGTACCTCTCCCAACTGGAGATGCCCAAGGCGGAGGATCTAGGGATCGCCGAGCGGGCCCTGGCCACCGTCGGAATACCAGAGCTCCGCCACAGGTCCGCCTCGCGACTGTCCGGAGGCGAGCACCAACTGTTGATGATCGCCCGAGCCTTGGTCCAGGAGCCGGAAATCCTCATTCTGGACGAACCCACCAGCCAGCTGGACCCCGGCAACAGGCAGAGGGTGGTTCGCCTGCTCCGCGAGCTGCACGCTCAAGGGGTCACTATTATATTCAGCACCCACGACCCCGGACTGGCGGCGGCGCTCGCCTCCCATGCGGTGCTGCTGAAAAAGGGAAAAATCCTGCAGGCCGGGGTCGAAGAGAGCGTCCTCAAGGACTCCTGCCTTTCGACCCTGTACGACACCGAGATGAGGGTCCTGCGCCAAGAGGGCAAGACCATCGTCTACTGCGCCGAATAGGGAGCTTGTCAACTCACCTCTATCCCGACGAAACGAAACTGTCGGGCGTCGAACAGACCCAGGTCGGTCAGCTTGAGCTCTGGAATCACCGGCAGAGCCATAAAACTCAAGGTCATAAAGGGGTCCAGTACCGGGTTCACCCCCAGGGTCTCCCGGGCGATGGGGTACATCCTCGCCAACTGCTCGGCCACAAAATCCGCCGAACGGTCGGACATCAGTCCGGCGATTGGAAGCGCCAAACTTGAGAGTACCTGACCGTCTAAAACCATCGTTATGCCCCCGCCCATATCGATCAACTCCTCCACCGCGCGGGACATATCGCGGTCATCGGCTCCTATGACAATGATATTGTGTGAATCGTGGGCAATGGTGAGCGCCACCGCCCCCCGTTTGAGGCGGTAGTTCTCCACCAGACCCAACCCTACATGGCCGGTGTTGTTGTGTCGTTCGATCACCGCCATTTTCAGCACATCCAGGGAAGGGTGAAAAACAAAACGCCCCTGCTGGTCCAGATGGACTTTGCGGCTCACCTCTTCGGTTATCAGGCTCTCCGGCTGGACCCGCATGACCCGAACGATGTCGGACTCCAGTTTCAGCTCCAGACGTCCCATCGAAAAATCCTTCACCTGCAGAGCTCCGCTCACCGATGAAATGTCGGCGTTCGGAGGATCGAACAGGGCCCGGCCTTTCTCGGCGACCTTCTGACCGGCGATATAGACCTCACGAACTTGAAAATCCTTCAGGTCATCCACTACCACGATATCGGCTCGGTAACCCGGGGCCAGAGCTCCGGTCCCCTTCAAGCCGTAGGCTTCGGCGCTGTTGATGGTGGCCATCTGGATCGCGGTGACCGGATCCACTCCCCGGGCTACGGCCATTCGCAGATGGTTGTCGATATGCCCCTCCTTGAGGATGTCCTCCGGCTGTCGATCGTCGGTGCAAAAAAGGCAGCGTCGCGAATTGCTCTCGTTGACCCCGTGGATCAAATCGGGCAGGTTCCTGGCCGCCGAGCCCTGACGGATCAGACAGTACATACCCACCGCCAGCCGCTCCCGCATCTCTTCGATGGTGGAGCTCTCGTGGTCGGTCTCGACCCCCGACCCGGCGTAGGCGTTGAGCTCCTTGCCCAGCACCATCGGCCCGTGTCCGTCGATGAGCATCCCGTGAGAAGAGGCCATCACCATTTTGTCGAGCACCTTTTCATCACCGGCCAGCAGAGAGGGGTAGTCCATCATCTCCCCGAGCCCCAAAACCCGAGGATGGTCCAGGAAGAGAGACAAGTTCTCCGCGTCCAGAACCGCTCCGGCGTTTTCAAAGCTGGTGGCGGGCACGCAGCTGGGCAGCATAAAAAACACCCGCAGCGGGAGTCCCTCGCTGGCGTCCAACATGTAACTGATGCCCTCGGTTCCACAGACGTTGGCTATCTCGTGGGGATCGGCGACGATAGCCGTGGTCCCCCGGGGAACTACCGCCCGGGCGAACTGCTCCGGAGAGCTCAAGGAGGATTCAATATGCACGTGGGCGTCGATCAAGCCCGGCATCAAATAGGCACCTTCCATGTCGATTTCCCTTTCACCCTCGTAGGCTCCGATCCCGACGATCCGTCCCCGGTCCACCGCCAGGGTTCCCTCCTGGACTTCGTGAGAGAAGACGTTGACCACCTTGGCGTTTTTCAAGACCAGGTCGGCCCGCTTCCTGCCCACGGCTACGTCTATCTGTCGTTTTAGTTCCTTTTTATCGGCTAAGCCCTTGCTCTCGTTTTTTTTCATAGATCACCGTCCCGAAGAAGTGTGTTTGTTCCGTTCAGTATAAATCAGCTTCGCTTTTTTTTCCACAACAAACTGCAACAAGCGACTTGCGCGAATAAGAAAGTCGAGTTACAATCAGCTAATATGAAAAGAACCGTACCCGGCTGTTTTCATTGTTTCGAGTGCTGCGAAGCAGCATGAGAAACTATTATGAAAATAGCCGTACCCGGCTATTTTCGTAGTTTCGATTGCCGCGAAGCGGCATGCGAAAACAAAAATCCATATTTCACAGGAGTAAATGTGATGGAAAAACTATTTCAGCTAAAAGCGCACAACACTACCCTAAAAACGGAGCTTGTCGCTGGTCTGACGACCTTCCTCACAATGGCCTACATCCTGATTGTGAATCCGCAGATTCTCAGCAATACAGGAATGGACATTGGTGGTGTGTTTACTGCAACTGCCCTTTCCGCGGCGATCGCGACCTTGGTAATGGCTTTTGCAGCAAACCTTCCCTTCGCCTTGGCTCCGGGAATGGGCTTGAACGCGTTCTTTGCCTTCACCGTTGTGTTGACAATGGGGTATTCGTGGCAGTTCGCGCTGACGGCGGTCTTCCTGGAAGGTATCATCTTCATCATCCTGACCCTCTTGAACGTCCGTGAGGCTATTATCAACTGTATTCCCGTCAACGTGAAGCGGGCGATTTCCGTTGGTATCGGTCTGTTTATCGCCTTCATCGGACTGCAGAACGCGGGGATCATCGTCAAAGACGAGGCAACCATGGTAATCCTAGGGGATGTGACCGGCTCGATGCCCCTGCTGGCGCTGATCGGAATGGTCATCATGGGGGTCCTGCTGGCCTTCAAGGTCAAGGGCGCCCTGCTGATAGGTATCGTCGCGGCGACCATCATCGGCTTTCCCTTGGGGATCACCAACCCGCCGTCGGGCAACTGGGCGCCCCCTTCCATCTCCTCGATCTTCCTGCAGTTCGACTTCTCCCAGATCTTTACCCTGGATATGCTGGTGGTGCTTTTTACCTTCCTCTTTGTCGACATGTTTGACACGGTGGGTACCCTGATCGGCGTCTCCACCAAGGCCGGGATCATCGACAAAAACGGCAACATCCCCAAGGTCAAGGGTGCCCTGCTGGCCGACGCGATAGGTACCACCGTTGGAGCAGCCCTGGGTACCAGCACGGTGACCACCTACATCGAGAGCGCCTCGGGCGTGGCCGAGGGAGGCCGAACCGGACTTACCGCCTTCACCACCGCCGTTCTTTTTCTCCTGGCTCTGTTCGTCAGTCCCCTGTTCCTGATGATCCCCGGAGCCGCCACCGCACCGGCGCTGGTGCTGGTCGGACTTTTCATGATGTCGCCGATCAAAAATATCGACTTCGAAGACTACACCGAATCGATCCCCGCCTTTTTGACCATTATCATGATGCCCCTGGCCTACAGCATCGCCGACGGTATCATGTTCGGTATGCTCTCCTACGTAATTCTGAAGCTCCTGGGCGGAAAATCAAAAGATATTTCCATGGTCACCCTGATCGTGGCGATTGTCTTTTTTATCAAGTTCCTGCTCTAGTTCACGTTCTTAAGAAAGCACAATTGAAAAAAGGCTGTCCATCGAGGACAGCCTTTTTTTGATCCGTCGTAGCGGTAAGCGGCAACAAAGATCGGTTTTGTCTCCGTGCTTATTTCTCTCTGTTCAGTTCCACCGCGGCGATTTCGATGGCGTCGACTATCTGCTGGTAGCCGGTGCAGCGGCAGAGGTGGGCGTTCATTCCCTTTCGTATCTCCTCACGGCTGGGTTTGGGATTTTTCTGAAGCAGTGAGATGGCCCCCAAGACCATACCGGGGGTACAGAATCCGCACTGAATCGCCCCGGCGTCGACGAAGGCCCGTTGGACCGGGTGGAGTCCGCCGTCTTCCCCCGCCACTCCTTCGATGGTCAGGACCTCCTGGCCCAAGACCGAGGAGAGTTTGGTGATGCAGGAGCGCTTTGCCTTGCCGTCGACCAGGACGGTACAGGCTCCGCACACGCCGGTACCGCAGCCGTTCTTGGTCCCCGTCAGATCGAGCCTCTCCCGGAGGTAGTCAAGCAGACTCAGGTCGATATCCGCTTGTGCAACTTCGTATGTACGACCGTTCACCGTTAATTTTCTTTTATCCATTATACCAACTCCTCGGGCTTCACTTTGATCGGCAGATCCCGGTACCGGATGCCGGTGGCGTTGTAAACCGCATTGGCGATCGCCGGCGCGATGAGCTCCAAGGCCGGCTCACCTATTCCCTTGGCTCCGGAGGGGGATTGGGGGTCGTGGTTCTCGACGATAATCCCGGTCATATCGGGCATATCGGTAGCCCGGGGAATCTTGTAACGGTTGAGATCGGTGTTTTTTATCTTCCCCTGCTCCAGATCGAGTCCCTCCATCAGCGCCATACCGCTGCCCTGGGTGATACCTCCGTACATCTGCCCCAGTATCATGGCCCGGTTTATGGCTCGACCGATATCGTGGCCGGCGACTATATTTTTCAAGCTGATCTTCCCGGTCTTTTTGTTCACCGTCAGCTCCACCGCCTGGCTGCTGTAGACGTAGGTGAAGTAGGCGTCCCCCTGCCCGGTCTCCTCGTCCCAAGAGACATCGGGGGCCTGAAAGGCGCCGAAGGCGTAGGGGTAAACACGCTTGAGAAAGAGGTGCTTCATCGCCTCATCCCAACTTATCTTCGATTCGTCGTCGGGTCCCCATAGGGCGTCTTCGGCAAAACGCACCTGCTCGGGCCGGCACTGGAGGATGTCGCTGAGCTGCTCGGCCATTAGCCGCTTCAATTTACGGGCGGCGATAGTCACCGCGCCGCCGCCCATAATGGTTCCCCGGGTAGCAACGGTGGTCCCCCCGTCGGGGACGTTGCTGGTGGAAGAGCGGCGGTAACGTATTCGACCCAAGTCGACCCCCAACTCATCGGAGAGAATCAGCATCATCACCGATTCAGAGCCCTGCCCGTTCTCGTGAATAGCGGTCTCCAGAAGGATCGATCCGTCGAATTGACAGTTGACCACCGCTGAGCAGAAGTCCATCCCTTCGGCTCCCAGGCTGGAGCCGCGGTAACTGACCGACAGTCCTACACCGTAGAGCTCGTCGCCGTCGGACTTGCCCCGGGAGCAGTGCTCAAGCTTCTCCTCGTAGCCGATCTCGTCGGCCACCTTCTCCATGACCTGCTGCAGGCTCACCGTGTGGGTGTTCAGTATCTGCCCGGTGACCGTTTCGCCGTCCTGTTTGACCATATTGATGCGGCGGTACTCCAGTGGGCTGATGCCCAGTCTTTCCGCCGCGATATCGGCGATCTGCTCCACCGCGAAGTTCACTTGGGGCGCCCCGAAACCGCGCATGGCGCCGGTGACGGGATTGTTGGTTGCCGCGCAGAGCACGTCGGCGTGGACGTGTTCCACCGAATAGGGGCCAA
>DSBN01000243.1 GCA_011046055.1 Sediminispirochaeta sp.
GGAGCCATACCATGTGCCGAAAGATATGCTCGTATCGCCTTCGGGGAGTTTATGTTGTCCAGCTTGTCCATACCGCTGAGCATACCGATATACTTTCGCCAAGGTCAAGAGAAGAAGAGAAAGCAACAGAACCCAGGGCCACGCATCGGGAGAGAGGCGCCATACCGGCAGGGATTGCATATTTCGCAGTATATATAAGGTAATACCCGCAAACTCCTCCATCATTACACGAAGCACCTGATCGAGCCGCAGAAAGAGAGTTCCCGCCGCCTGGGCGATCAGGGAAAAGCAAATATAAACGAGCCCCAGCCACATCCACAAAACCACGAAGCCGGTCAAGCCGAGCACCGCCACTATGCCCCACGGATAGAGGGTACCGAACTCCCGCACCATCAACGCGGCGGTCCCCAATTGGGCAGCCAGAGCGGCGGCACACATCTTCCGCGGGACCGGAGGTATCCAGAAGGGAAGAGTTTCGTCTAAGGTTTTGGAAAAGCAGAGCAGCGATGCCAAGGCCAAATAGGAGAGACGGAAGCCCAGAGCCTCCGCCGCCGTGGGATCGAGAAATATTTGGATAAAAAAGGACACGCACAGCAACGGAAGGGGGCGAGTTTTTTTTCCATAAAACAGATAGACCAGAGCAGCCAGACCGTACATCATGACCGCGCGCAGCAGGGAGGCGCTGACTCCGACCAGGTAGAGATACAGCAGTGAGAGCAACAGTGAGAGGGTCAAAG
Organism: Sediminispirochaeta sp.; assembly: GCA_011046055.1. Classification (GTDB taxonomy): domain Bacteria; phylum Spirochaetota; class Spirochaetia; order DSM-16054; family Sediminispirochaetaceae; genus DSBN01. The sequence goes on from DSBN01000243.1 coordinate 738, forward strand.
CCCTCTTTCTCGAACTCAGGAGACCGAACAGATAATAGGCACCCCCCGCCAGGATTCCCAGGTGCATCCCCGACAGAGCCAGCATATGAGCCGCGCCGGCCTGTTTGAACCGTTCGTACAGGCGAGCCGAGGCACCTTCGCGGTAACCCAGCAGCAGGGCCAACAGGAGGGGAGGACTCTCTCTCCCGATACTCGACAACCTTCGCCGCAGGAAGCGATACACCCGTCCCCGCCGTTCCAGATCTCTCCTGGCGGCCCCGGTGATACGGGGCTCGTCGGAAGCGTAGCCGCGGACCTCCTCCCCGTTGCCACGTGCCGGGGCCAATTCGAGGGCAATCTCTACGGGAGTACCCCGGAAAAGCGGCTCCGTCAGCGGTCCGTAGACCCGTATCTCGCCTCGAGCGAAGCCCCGGTTGCCATAGAAATCATCGACACTCTCCAACTCGAGCCGGTAGACTCCTCGTCGCCCCTCTTCAAAGCGACGACTGTCCGAGGCCAGCACACCCCGGGCCGATCGAATCGTATCCACGGGCAAACCGAAACAGGGGTCCATCGCCTCTTTTCGCCACAGCGCCAGGCAGACGAGCAGGGAAAAAACCGCAACCCACAGCAGATAAGCGCCGTATCGCCGCCAGGACTCGTTGGAAAAGACGCTGAGAGTAACGGCTAAGGATGAAGATCCAAGCGCGGTGATCAACAGCAACGATTCCACGACAGCCCGGTTCTCCGACGGCAGCCATGCAATAGCCCCCGCCGCAAGGACGCAGATAGCTGAGAAGAGAAACTCCGGTGCAAGACGCCCCGAAAGGCGGCTCACGCCGCTATTTTTTTCGTTGGTATCAGTCTTTGAGTTCGCTTAATACCTCCCGGGCGGCCTGTTTGACCGAACGGGGGTAATCAAGATACATAGCGTAAAGCAGCGAGTCGAAGGCCACATCGTCTTCGAGCTCACCGAGACCGTGAATGACCGCCAGTACCACCTGTTCATCAACGCCCTGCCCATTTTCCATATAGGTGTTCAACACTTCTATATAGAGGCTTAGACGAACAGCTGCTTCATGACTGCCCATGACCCCAAGCGCGGCAATCGCCTCGAGGAGGTTCGATTTGGCGGCCTCTCCGCGGTCGACTTCGATGTTGGTAATATCAAAATGCCGAATAAGCAAGGAGCTGGCGGCAGTCCACTTCAGATCGGTGAGGTACCGTACCGCTTGAAAACGCAGCTCCCGTCCCCCCTCCTCTTCTCGTCCGCGGGCCAAGCCCTCCTGCAGCGCCTGCTGGGCGATCTCTCCGCGCTGTTGCCGGGAGAAGCCTTCCCGCTCCATCGACCAGTCCAAAACGGCCTGCTTCTCTTCCAGACTTCCCTCCCGCAGAACCGTCAAGACCGCGTCGGTCAGCTCTCCCTGCAAGGAGTTAATGGCGTCTTCGGATCGCTGTTGCAGGACCTCGCCATAGCCTCCCATCCGGATGGAGAAAATCACCGGAAAAGCGCCGGGGTCGCCCACCTTGCCCAAACTGCTGACGGTCTCCGACAAAACCTGGATATCCACTTCTTCCCCGCCGGCGTAATCGCCGGTTTGCCCCTGCAGGTACCGGTAGATTTCGGGCAGGAGCTCGTGCCCCGGTTCTAAGAGCTTGCCCAAGGCGGCCATGGCGGCCACCTGGACCTCGGTCTCTTCGCTGCGTCGAAACAGGTTCCACAAGCTCTCCGTGGCTGGCAGGTACCCGTCACGGCCGCACAGTCGAGCGGCCAGTTTGACCAGCTCTTGCGCGGTGGCGTCCTCGCTGAGCGTTCGGAAGTTGCTCAAATAAAACTCCACCGCCTGCAGGTAGAGCTCCCCCATTGTGCCTTCTTCCATCTCCGAGGCATCCTGCAGAACCTGAACCTTAGTCGACAGGCTTCCCCGGGCAAAATTACGCTGGTAGGCCATCAGCATCTCGTTCCGCTGCTCTTGGCCGAGGAGCGAACCGGCCGACAAAAGGAGAATAACCGTTACGCCTACAAGCACTTTGTAGAAGCTCTTCATACTATCTATCTCTCTCTTTCGTTAAAGATATTGTACACGAATATCAGAATTCGGTTGCGCATCGCCGCCGACAGGGGCGATACTTGGATGTGGAGGATGGACTGGTTCTTCGGTTGGTTGTAGCGCACCCCTTTGACCACCCCGTCCATCAGAATAGTGTTGTTCCCCAAATGGAACTGCAGACGCAGGGGCATCCCAATTTTTCCCCGCCCGCCGATGATCAAAGCGGCTCCGTCTTCGGAAACGTCCCGGAGCCGGCAGCGGAGCCCCCTGCCGCCGCTCTGTACGGCCCCGTTTTTGGGAGGCTCCGAACCGGCGGCATTGGGAAATATCTGGGCCGGTTTGTTGGTCTCTACTCTCACCGAACGCCTCTTCTGACTCCGCACCAAGGAATCGGAGTGGCTGATGTGCAGAATCGGGTACTTGCGCTGCAGATAGTCCTCTAAGACCCGGGATTCGAAGACATATCCCGCGTCATCCTGCCGCCAGAAGTAGATGTTTATCCTTCGCCCCCTCCAGACGAAGCCGGGGGGAAGCTTGGGCCCCTCGGGGTAGCTGATAGCCATGTACCGGCGAAGGTTTTCCACGATTTGTGAATTATAAGTCCCCACTCCCGGCAAGTTGATCAGGATCCGTTGACGGTTTGGCAGTTTGCGGGTGGATTTGAGGCCCAGTTTGTACTTGGGTAGATCCATCTCGACGCTTTTTCGAAAGTCAAAAAGCTTCGACAAGAAATGAATGCTCTCTTCGGAGTTCAGGGTCTCTTCGTTTTTGAACTTGATGATCATCCCCCGGATGGATCTGTCGATCTGGTTGATGGACCAAAACAGGGAGGTGGGATTCCGCAGGCGATTCTCCACCGCTACCTTGCGCAGGAGATTGACCTCCTTGAAGGTGAAACCCGACTCCTTCCCTTTGGCGTAGAAATGGAGCCAGGGGAAACTACCACCTCCGGCTTTGCGCAGGGCGGCAAAACTCAAACCGAGAAGTAAAATAAACAGTATTATCAGTACCCATAACAACATTGTCGAACCCACTCACTTATATTATATACAAATAGGACCCGTTTAGGGTATGGTCCATCTATGGAGTTTAACGAATCTCAACCATTTTACACAAATATCGGGCAAAAAAAACCGCCTTTTTTCGAAGCTTTGCTGCTTTTTTTAGTTTTTTTCTTTCCCGGCTACCTCGGTCAGAACTCGGGCTTCCACATCTCCCAGCTCTTCAGTCCAGAATTTCACCTCGGCAGTCTTGTGTTCACCCTGCCCCAACTGCTTCTCATGCTCTATATTATCGGGCTCCGTTTGGGCCCCCTGGTTCACGGCTTGGGAATTCGGCCTTTTGAATCGCGGCTGCTGCCGCGATCGCTGCTCACCCTCATCTCACTTTTGGCTATCACCTTCGGCTTGGGAGCTCTTCTCCAGTTGTTCAATTATATCAGTGATGCGGAGCTTTACAACCCCACCCTGGCCCCGGGCAAGATGAGCATAAGCTACTCCGAGATAGAAGGAGTACCGTTCATAGCCGTACTCATACTGGCCACCAGCCTCTGTATCGCCTACCTGGAGGAGCTCTTCTTTCGGGTCTACTTGATCGGCCAGTTCGGGGAGGATCGGAGGTCGACGATCATTGTCGTCCTGCTCTCCAGCGCGCTCTTTGCCGCTGGGCATCTCTACCAGGGCCTCGTCGGCGGGATGGGGACTTTTTTGATCGGTCTGTTTCTCTCACTATCTTACATACGTCGGCGCAGTTGGCACGAGATCTCCATCGCCCACGGACTCTACAATTTTATCATCATTATGTTGGCTCCCCTGACATACTGAAGGACGACGCAGTTCGGTACAACGAAAAATAGAAACCTTTCCCTTGCCTTCCAGGACAAACTATATTAGCTTTTTCATATGAAAAAGCTCAACAAATCTTTCACCGTTACCGCCTTTTTGGTATCTCTTCTGCTGTTTTCGCTCTCCGGAGCTTCGGCGCAGCAAGATGTGGAACTCACCCCTCTGCAAGAGGAGCTTTACAACATGGGTTTCGGGGTTTTCACCGAGGAGGTAGAGGCTCCGGATTTCACCGTCCCCGACCTGGAGGGCTCCCAAGTGAGTCTATCGAATCAGAAGGGGAAGCTGGTACTCCTGAACCTCTGGGCCACCTGGTGCCCCCCCTGCCGCGAGGAGATGCCCTCGATGCAGGAGCTCTACGATCGATTGGAGCCGCGGGGATTCACTATTCTGGCGATCTCGGCACCGCAGCCGCCGCGGGAGACGGAGGAGAAGATCAGAGGCTACATAGGGGAGAACGGTTTTAACTTCCCCGTTCTCATCGATTCTGAGTTCCAGGCCTTTCCCATCTACAACACCGGCAGTATTCCCACCAGCTACCTGATCGACCCGGAGGGAAACCTGGTGGCCCGTCTCACCGGCTCCATCGACTGGACGAGTCCGGGGATAGTGGACATACTGGAAAAAATGCTGCCCCGCTCCTAGCAGCACGCACGGAGTACAGCCATGAAAAACGGGCCGATCGCCACAGTCCCAATCTCCACGGTGAAGGGTCATCGCGGAGGTAGCCTCCAGCTGCTCATCGTCATGTTCCTCCTCATATCCCCTCCGATGTGGTCGCAGCTCCAGGAACCTCAGCTGCCGCAGCGATCCGGAGGCGCCGATTCCGATTCGGTCACGGTAGAGGGATTCGATACGGGCGGGGCGATGAATCAAGAGCCGCCTAAAGCCCTGATCGAGCTGGCGGATGACTCGGTCCCCCTCGATCATTCCGGCCAGGCTGGATTCGCGGTAAGGTACAGCTTCCCCGAAGGTTTTTACCAGAGTCTACGGAAGGACTTTTTCTACCTGGCCCTTCCCGAGGGATCGCCCTTCGTCATCCGAGAACTGGACTACCCCTCCGGAACCGTAGAGGATAATGAAACAAAATATTACGGCGAAGCCACCCTCGAGGCGCGTATCGCCCTATCCGAGTCGGTTCGGCCGGGAGAGTACCGCCTCCCCGTGACGGCGGCCTACCAGCTCTGCGATGAGGCGGGTACCTGCTACTTTCCCCAGGAGGAGAGTTTGGAGATCACCGTACGGGTACCCGAGCAGGTCTCACCGGCCGGCGCCGAGACGTGGTCCGAAGCGGGGTCCGAGAGCAGCGGGGAATCCTGGACCCTCTTGCTGCGGTTTTTACTCTTCGCCCTGATCGGAGGCGTGCTGCTGAACGTGATGCCCTGCGTCCTGCCGGTACTCTCGATACGGGCCCTCAACCTGGTCAAGCAGAGCGGGAACAGCCGCGGGGAGATTTTTCGGGGCTCGCTCTTTTATACTCTGGGCGTACTTGCTTCCCTCCTCATTTTGGCTCTGGTGGTGATCGCCCTCAAACTCTCCGGTGAGATGGTGGGGTGGGGGTTCCAGTTTCAGAACCCTCTTTTTACGGTCTTTCTCATAGTGGTGATCTTCGCCTTCTCCCTCTCTCTGTTCGACGTATACGTGTTCCAAGCGCCGAGTATGAACCGGAGTCTGCAACGGGCCAGCAACAAAGGATATCTGGGCTCTTTTTTCAATGGCATCATCGCCGTGCTCCTGGCCACCCCCTGTACCGCCCCGCTTCTTGGCAGCGCCCTGGGCTTCGCCTTCTCCCAGAGTCCTCCGGTCATCCTCGGGATATTCGGCATGGTCGGGCTCGGCTTCGCCCTCCCCTTCTTGCTGATAGGACTACGGCCGGGTCTGATCAAAAAAATTCCCAAACCCGGCGCGTGGATGAACACCTTCAAAGAGCTGATGGGATTCCTGCTCCTGGCCACGGTGATCTACCTCATGTGGATTCTCCAATACCAGATCAGTGAAGCCGAGATGCTGAGCTTGCTGATCTTTCTACTCGTACTGGCTTTCGTTCTCTGGATCTACGGCAAATACGCGAAACCTACCGCCAGCAGCGGGAGAAAGTGGATTCTTTTGCTTCTCTCTATTATACTGCTCGTGTCGGCCGGTGGTCGGCTGCTCCGTTTCGACGGAGATACGGAAACAAGTAAAACTTCAAGCATGTATGAGGGATGGCGGGAGTTCTCTCCCGAGCTGCTGGCCGACTACCGCCAGGCCGAGGAACCGGTTCTGGTGATCTTCTCCGCCAAATGGTGTACCGTCTGCAAGCTCAACGAGGAGTCGGTACTGAAAACGGAGCGGGCGGACCGGCTTTTCGACCAGCACGGCGTGCAGGTACTCTACGGAGACTACACCAACGAAGACCAGGTGATCGGTGAATGGATTCGGTCATACGGACGGGCGGGAGTGCCGGTCTACGCCTATTATCCCGCCGGAGCTTCCTCCCACCGGCTGCTGCCGGAGGTGCTTAGCTTCCGGGTATTAGAGGACTCTCTAGGCTCCACCTCATTCTGACGCTTGACTGGAGGAGGAATAATGGCAAAACTCGACACCATACCCAAGAGGGTGCGTTCCACCGCAAAGAAGTACCCCGACCTACCGGCGCTGATGAGCAAAAACGGCGACGGTGACTTCGTCCCCGTGAGCTACCAGGAGCTCTATCGGAAGCTAAAAGCCGTTGGATTGGGTCTGCATGGGATCGGTATTCGGCGGGGCGATCACGTGGGGATCATCTCCGACAACCGACAGGAGTGGATCATCGCCGACCTGGCTCTGCTGGGCATGGGGGCCGTGGACGTACCCCGGGGCTCGGACTCAATGGCCGAGGAGATCTCATACATTCTGGGTCACGCCGAATGCTCCACGGTCATCGCTGAGAACGTTGCCCAAGCCGAGAAGATTCTCTCTCAGAAGGAGCAGCTGCCGAAGTTGGAGAAGCTTATTCTATTCGATCCGAGCGGACGGATAGAATCTCCCCAGCTCAAGGAGGTGGAGCTGCTCCATTTCTCCGATATCGTCGATCAAGGCGAGCGGCAGCTGGCGGAGAAGCCGGATTTTTTTGACATCGAGGTGGATGCCGGGCAGATCGACGACCTGGCGACTCTGATCTACACCTCCGGGACCACCGGAGAGCCGAAGGGAGTCATGCTCTCCCATCGCAGCTTTATTTTCCAGATCGAACGAATCTACGACTACATCAGTATCAAGGCGGGACATCGATTTCTCAGCGTCCTGCCCATCTGGCACTCCTTTGAACGGGCGGTGGAGTACATCATTCTCAACATCGGTGCGACCATCGCGTACTCCAAACCGATTGGTTCGGTCATGCTGCCGGACATGCGGAAGGTCCGTCCCCACTGGCTGACCTCGGTCCCCCGTATTTGGGAAGGTATCCGTAGCGCCATGATCAGAAATATGAAAAAAGAGGGCGGAATCAAGCTGGCGATGTTCCGCTTTTTTGTTGCCGTCGGGGAGATGCACGCCACCTTCATCAATATGTTCACCGGCCGTCTACCCGATTTTTCCAAAAGGTACCGCCTCTTGGAGAAAGCCGTCGCCCTGCTGCCGATCCTGCTGCTGAGTCCCTTCAAGCTTCTGGGTTGGGCCTTGGTGTTTCGAAAAGTGCAGGAGAAGCTGGGGGGCAACTTTATCGCTGGAATTTCGGGCGGAGGAGCCCTGCCGCAGTACGTGGACCGTTTCTTCTTCGGTGTCGGCATCAAGCTGCTGGAGGGATACGGTCTGACCGAGACGGGCCCCATCCTTTCGGTACGGAAGGAGAGCCACCCGGTCTTCGGGACCATCGGCTCCCTGCTGCCCGATATCGAGTACCGGGTCATCGACTCGGAGGGGGCTATAGTGCCTCCTGGTCACAAGGGTACTCTCTACGTCAAGAGTCCGCAGATCATGAAGGGCTACTACAAACGACCGGAGGCCACCTCGGAGGTGCTCCAAGACGGCTGGCTGAACACCGGAGATGTGGCGATCTTCACCCACGGCGGGGAGCTCAAAATCTTGGGACGGACCAAGGAGACCATCGTCCTGCTGGGCGGCGAGAACATCGAACCGATCCCCATCGAAGACCGTCTGAACGCCTCCGAGGCGATCGGGATGTCAATGGTGGTGGGACAGGATCAGAAGTACCTGGCCGCCCTGATCGTCCCGGAGATGGCCAAGCTGGAAGAGTACGCCATCGCCAACAGCATCCCCTACGTGCAGAGCGAAGAACTGCTGTACAACCCGGAGATACAGGAGTATATGCACGACGAGATCCAGCAGCAGGTCAACCCCAAAAATGGTTTTCGGCACTACGAAAGGATCTTCCGTTTTGCCATGCTTCCGGAGCCCTTTGAGATCGGCGAAGAGCTGACCCATACGCTGAAGATACGCCGGGATGTGGTGTATAATAAGTACCATCACCTGATCGAAAAGCTCTTTGAATGAGCACTTCGGAATAGGGGAATGATTCTCCCGGGATAGCTGACTAGCGCAGCAAGAGGAGGACGAAACCTCCGGCCAGACTGGCCAGCAGGATGATCACCAGCAGGGGAGCCCATAGGGAGCCGCGTCGCTTGCCGCTCCCCTGCTCCTCCCGATCGGTGTTGCCGTGGATATCCTGGGTGGTCAGTACCGGCATGCTCCCCTGGGAGCTATTCCGCGGTGCAGCCGAGCGATAGCCGCAGCGGGGACAGCCGCTTTTGAACTCCGCGGCTACTCCGCTGTAGCCGCAGCGGGGGCACATGACCCCGTAGAAACGCATGCCGCAGTAGGGACAGTAGTCCAAATCCACCGGAACCTCGCGTCCGCAGGTCTCACAGAAAAATTTAGGTTTCTCCCTCATTCACTTCCCCGGTCCGTCTTTTTTTTGACCCCCAGCAAGGTCAGGTCGTCGTACTGTTCGTCCTCCTTGATGTGGCTGTAGCGAAGGTACTCCTCCTGATCCTCCGACACTTTCAGGGGATGGTGAAAATAGAGATCGTACTGCTTGAAGTGCTCTCTGAGGAAGGCGTCCACCTTTTTGTCCATCACCACCACGTCGTTTTCGTCGGCCTTGGGATCGGGGTACATGCGAAAAATCTTCTCCACGGCCATCAGCGCGATGACCACCTCTTCTATCGTCCCCTGGCAGGATGAAAAATCGAACTCCAGCTCTTCGTCTTTGATCGGGTTGTGGTACTTGAACAGACGGTACGTACCCCCCGCGACCAGGGTGTTAACTATATCGTATATGCGAGGTATTCCCAGCTCTTCGTTGTCCGTCCCCAGAGCATGGGTATCGTGCAGTTCGCCCTCGGCAAGTCCCTTTTCCTGGCAGGTGGTGATCTCAAAATTTTCATCTCGGAAGTGGCGCTGCGCCTCCTCCAGACCGTCGGTAAACAGCAGCAGCATATCGCCGGCGCGAAGCACATGAGGAATACGCTTGAAGCCGGACTGCATCTCCACCAGATCGTTGGGGAAAACCCCCGCCGCCGGCGCTTCGGGCAGGGTCTTGGCCTCCATTTTTCTTTTCTCCCCATTAAAAATATGTACCAAGTTGTCCCCGGCGTTGCACATCACGGTTTTGCCGTCCTTGCTGTCAAAAAGCAGCACCGTCAGAGCGGCGAAACGCCCAGAGAACCCCCTTTCCTGAACCAGGCGGTTGATCGAGTAGACCAGCTCCTGAATATTTGGATCTTCCTCTACTCTTTTCACACCCTTGCGGGCGGCCAACTCGTCCTTTCGTTTCTGCTCCTCCACCCAGGCGTTGAAAAAGCTGTGAAAAATCGTGGCCACTTCGACCATTATCAGCGAGGCGGCTACGCCCTTGCCGGCGACGTCGCACTTGATGATCCCGTATTTCCCCGGAGTCAGCTCCATATAGTCGAAGTAATCTCCGGAGACCCCCTTTGCCCCTTCGTAATAGCCGAAAAACTCCGCCCCCTCCAACGACAGCGCGCCGGTGGTCAGTTTTCTCCCCCGGGAGTTCTGCTCTAAGGGGATGAACATCTTCTGTATTTCCTTTCCGACGATCAGATCCTTGTTGGCCGCCGCGGCGCTCACCAACCCCTTGGTCATTTGGTTGATCGTGTCAGCCAGAATCGATATCTCGTCTCGCGTCTTGACGTTGATTTCGTGGTCCTTGAGCTTCTCCTTGTCTTCGGTGTCGCGAATAGTTTCTATTCCTCGGACGAGCCGCTTTATCGGGATAATGATAATAGTCGCCAAAATCAAGGCTCCCACTATCCCCAGACCAATGGCGACCAGGGCTATGACCACGGTCCGCCTTATCAGCGTATCTCGTGAGCTGATTATTTCTCGTATTATACGATCGGTGGAGATACCAAGCCGTACCATTCCGTGGTAGTAAACACCTTGGCGCGAGGAATCCTGGTATACAATGGGCCGGTAAAAAACGTACTCCCGAGGCCCAGTCAGAATTTGGCCGGTTTTGAACTCGGGCTCGCTGTATACCTGATCGCTGAGCGTCGCCAGCTCGTCTTCAATCAGGCTGCTCAGTCGGCTGATCTCGTCTTGGAGCTCGGTGAGCAGCTGCGCCGTGTCCTGGTCCTGGCGACTGGCCAAGCTTCCCGCGGCTTGTCGCGCCTCCTGCTGCAGCTCCTCCAGATTGGTGACCATCTCCCCCACCCTCTCTTCGGCTCGACCGTTGATCTTCTCGACCAGGGAGGGGATCCGAGGGCTTATCGCGTCTTCCACTTTGATGGTTCCTCGCTCGTAGGAGAAGTCGCCGGTCTGAATCTGTTCGATCCCCTCCTGTTGATCCTCCTGCCGCACCTTCTCCTCGATGAGCGGGTCGTTGGTGGCCCACAGATAATCAAAGAAATCGGGATCGATGCCCCCGGTGGAGCTGGACCCCGGTCCGGTAATAGTGATGAACCGGGCGTCCTCGGCGGCGCTCATCTGCCGGGGCAGACGACCGAGCTCGATGCTGTTCTCCTCGGGGAGGAACTTCTCAGCGCCGGAGGTGATACTCTCGATGAGTACCCGGGTACTCTCTTGCAGACCTTCGGTGAGGTTCTTCCGCTGAGTCTCTATCAGATAGTTGCCCAGGGGTACGGCCACCATGAGCACGATTATCAGCACCAAAAAGGTAGTCAGCAGCGCGAATTTGACACGCAGTCCGATTCCACGTTTTCTCATAGCTTCAAGTTTCTCCTCTCTAACTTCGTACGGCAACTGCCGGCTTTCGATGAGAGCCCTCACGTCTCGGCGCAGCTTGAAAGTCTCCCGTACGATCTGGCTGATCTTCCATACGGCGAACATCATCATTGCGGTGAGCAAAATCATCAGAAGCAAGAGTTGCAGGTCCCCGCCTAAGAGTATTATCTTCTCTTCTCCCCGTAGGGGCTGTTCCGGGCCCGAAATCAGGGTAAAATCGCCGAATTTCACCACTCCAGTGCTCTCGAACTGGAGGGTATAGGCGGTGAAGTAGGTTCCCCGACGTGGATGAACCAGCCCGATTCTATACTCTCCTTGATCGATCTGATCTATAAAAGGTCCGGTGATGAGACGGTCGTTGTCAACGGTGTAGAGGTCGCTCCCTTGGGAGAAGGAATAGTCGTAGGGAGGCTCTCCGTCACGGTCGAGAATTATCTCCTGTATCTCACCACCCTCGCTGAATCCTCGGCCGATGATTCTCAACTGGTAGCGGTTCAGCTGATCCTGCTCCACCTGCACCCTGGTGACATAGGTCACCGGAATATACTTGTTGAGCTGAAAATAGAGGGTCTTCGTCGGGCCCACGTTCCCCACTCCGTCAACCGGCGCTACCGTGAAAGCCCAGGTGCCGTTGTCGATATTGCTGAATGAGTAGTTCGGTTCCCGGCTGAGGATTCGATCGGGCGGATCCAAAATATCGAAATCCTCGAAGTCACCCTCGTAGCTCTCAGACGCCAGGTACTGGAGCCGGTAGGTGTAGCCCTCCAGATCCTCCGCCTCCGGTGCTTCCCATCGCAGGGTGGTGCTGTTGGAGCTGAGGTATCCCTCCTCGTCTCTCTCCGGTGCTTCAAACTCCACCGCTTCCGGCGGAGTGGTGTCCCGGTAAAACCTCAGGCTCGATGTATCGGACCAGTTCCCAGCGTAGTCCCTGGCGATTACGTGGAAGTACCACCAGCCGTCCCGCTTGACCTCCACCTCCGCTCGGCGCGCGTCCCTCCGCAGGAGCCTCATATTCTCTGCCGGTCGTCCCTCGGGATCGCGGTCCAGTAGGTAGTTGAACCCGGCGATTCCCGAAGAATCCTCGGGAACACTCCAGGTAATCGTATATCGATCACGGGCGTTTCGATCGTTCCTCCGGAAATCGACGGCATTCAACACCGGCGGGTCCACCGTCTGATCCGGCTCCAGAAGCACCAGCCGATACCTTCCGTTGCTGCTATTCTCCCACACGGCGTTAAGTTTCCCCGCCGCCGGAACCAACTGTCCGTTGCGGTTCTCTCCCGTCATTACGCTGATATCTTCGTCCTGCCAGCTCAGCCCCTGACGATAGGCCACAAAAACCCGGTTTACCCCCTTCCTGTTGTCGTACCAGGTCAGATAGGTTTTTCCGTCGAGCTGGGCTATACGGGGGCTTCGGCACACATAGTTACCGCTGCTTACCCTCTCGGCCGAATCACGGAAAAGGCCGTCGGTCCCCAGGGAACCGTAATATATCTGCGGGGAGGTGACGTTGGCGAATTTTCTCTCCCAAGTCAGCAGAAGTCCATCATCCCCGGTGCTGAGAAAGGGGCGCTGATTGTCGAAGTTGTTGGGATCGCCGCCTTCGCCGCCCAAGGAGTCGGAAAAATCGGTGATTCTCCGTGCCGCGCCCCAACTTCTCCCCCCATCATCACTGGAGACCAGAAACAGCTGATAGTAGCGGCTGTCTCGGGGAGAACCCTGAAACACTACATAATCCCGTCCCTGATAAGTACTATGGCTGGGGAGATAAACCCAGGCAATGTCGCTTTGGCTCAGTAAGGGACGCAGGGGAGTCCAGGATCTGCCATTTCGACTGACCGCGTAGTTCACCCCCAAGGAGCCAGTGAGAATCGCCTCCTGCTCGGACTCGACTCCCAGTGTATGGGTGGCGAAAACGATCATCCCTCCATCGGCGGTGTGGGAGAGGCGCGGAGCCAGAGAGATGCCCTCAGTCCCTTCGGCTCCCAGGCTGCCGATCCTCCTCGCCTCGTCGTCTCCCGTTTCGTAGGAGAAGATCTCGATCCTTTGACCCGAGGCAGCGGCGGCGATAAATATCTCCCCCTCATCGGAGATACTTATCGAGGCGTAGGGGACTTCGGAACCGGAAAATTGGTAGGGGCCGATGATGCCTCGATGGATACTCCACTCCTGATCACCCCGGCTCCACATCAGGGAGACACTGGTCCGTGTCGCCTCCCCCCCCTGGTACTCGTACTCGTGCCATAGGACCAGGCTCAACTCATCCTTGTACGCGGTCTGGGGAAATCGTGCTCCATCGGGAATTACTATCCGCGGATCCTCCCAGTAGAGCTCTTGAGCGGAGAGTCCGAATACCGACAAGAGAAAAAACTGGATTGTGACAAAGAGCAGTGTCCAAAACTTTCGGCTATGTTCCCTTTTCACCCGCACTATAACCCCGCTCCTTTTACAACCGGCTCTCGATTCGACGTCGCAGATCGAGCAGTTTCGGGTTGCTCCGGTTCTCCGGATTTTGCCACAACTGTTCGACTATCGCCTGGGCTTCGTAATACCTACCGTCGATGTACATATCCTGCGCTCGCCGCAGCTGCTGCTGATCCGAGCTGGAGAGAACCACCGAGATCTGGCCGCCCTGCCCAGCCTGCAGGCGGTCCTTCAATACCATAGCTTCCTGATAATTGGGATCAAGGTTGATTGCCTCGTTGAGATAGGTGAGAGCTACCGGGAACTGAGCCCGTACATCTCGGTTGACAATCGATTCAGCCTGGGCGTAGAGGCTGCGAGCCCGGGCTAACTTCTCCGGATCCGGGGGAGGTTGTCTAATTCCGGTGGCGATCTCCGCCTTGTAGATAGCATCCTGCAAGCCCGGAAAATCATCGTCGATCTGACGCAAGACCTGTAACTCTCGATACGCCTCTTCCGGTTGGCTCTCCAGCTTGTTGGCGGCCGTTCGAAACCTCTCCCGGTAGATCGATTCGAATTGGTCCGGCTGGGTGTACTGTAATATCCGCAAATAGAGGGCTCCCGCCTCTTGGTTGTTGGGAAAGGGCTCTTTTATATACTCGGTTTTTTTCTCAGCGGCGGCAAAACGTTCCAATGCCCGCTGCCTATCACCCTGCTCGAAAAGTTCCACTCCCCGCCTGAAGTCCTCCTTGGCCAGGTTGAGAATCTGCATCATCTCCGGGTACAGGGGATCATCCTCTTCGATGGTGATGCCGCTGGTAGCCTCAAGCGCCCGTTCAACTCGGTTGAGCCAGAAGACCACCTCCTGGTTGTCCTCCGTGTGAGTCAACAGCCAGCGAGACTGGGCCCGAGAGAGAACCTGCTCGGCCTCGATGAAACGTTCCTGGAGAAAAAGCTCCCTACCCCGGTTGATCATCTCCCGAACTTCCCGCACCACCAGCTGGTTCTGTTGAAAAATGATCTCTTCGCCGATCTCCGGGATCTCTTCATCGATGATCCGCCGGACTTCCGGGTCCTCACGGTACAACAAGGAAGCAGAATAAGCCTCACCGGCCTGCTCGAGCCTCTCCCGGGCCGCTTCGAAACTCTCCGCGGCAAGCTCGTTCTCCGCCTGGCCGAGACGAATATCCCCCTCGGCCAGGGCGATATCCGCCTGTCGGTTCAGTTCCACCGCTTCCGCGTTGATCTCAGCAATGCTGGTGTTCAACGCTTCGAAGCGCTCTAGAAAGATCCGTCCCTCTTCCACACGCTCGGCTATCCGCTCTTGGCTGCGGATATAAGGTTTTTCACCAGTCAAGTCCTCTAAAACGCCGGAGACGGTCTCCCGCGCCGCAGCGAGGCCGTTTTCAGCCTCTCGTATGAGATCGATAGCGCCGTTGGGGTCGCGAATCAAGACGGGCTCCCCTCCCTCTTCCAGAGGCTCCTGAACTCCCTCGACCAGGCGGGACGCTCGGTCTATCGATTCGGATGAGCTCTCCAGCGTCGCTCTCACCGATCGATAACGGATATCGGCGATTTTATCTACCATCCGCCCCTCGAAATCCCTTCCCTCAGCCAGGGATACTCGAAGCTGACGGAGCAGCTCATTCACAATTCCCTGGGCCCGCTCGACCTCTACTCCGCTCTGGGCGTAGCCGTCGTACTGCTCCCGATACTCTTCAACCAGCTGCACCTGGTTTTGAAGGATGCTTAGATTTCTCTCGAGCTCCAGACGATTTTCCTGAATCGATTCTACCTTCCGTAGGTTCCCGTAGATCTCCTCCAAGCCCTCCATTTCTCTGAGCTCTTGGGCCAGGTCGATATAGACTTCGGCGGCGAACCCGTGCGCTTGATAATAGAGAGAGCTCGCTTGACTCTGCCGAGCCCGAGGCCCAACTTTGTGTTCCATATCGAGTTCTTCCCTTCTATTGTGCAGCGCGATCTGGCGCTCAAAGAGGCTCCCGCCCTGCTCAGCCAGCGCGATCACCGTCTCAAAGCCCGCTTCAGGCTCCACGGCGGGGACTCGCCCGCTTTCCGGCACATCCTCGACCACCGTTTCCTCTTGCTCCGGCGCCGTTTCAAGCGGACGGAAACGCTGAGTGAAGCGCAGCACCGAGCTTTGGTACTCCTGCTCTATCCATGCCAATGCATCAGATCCGAGCCGCTCCATCGCCGCGACCAGGGGTCGTTCCACCGCGCCGGCGATTCCATTGGGTCTTTCGCTGGCCGGTCTTCCTCTGGTGAGCACCCGGAGGGTCGAGAGGAAGGGGATGTCGGTAGTATCGGCGTCCATGATCGAGAGTCGAATCGAGTCGATAGAGTTGGCCTGTTCCACGACTTGTCTCCAGAGGTCTAAAAGTTCGGAAAAGAGTTGGGAAAAATCGTCCCACCGCCGCGGGGCGTCGCCCGCACTGGCCGAATAGTCGCGAAGACTCGAATCCAAGCGTGGATAGAGAGAGCGGAAACTCTCGCTGAGCCCCTGGATAGTCTCGATACGGCTGTCGATCTGCCGAAGCAACTGTGGGCTGTTGAAGTCTTCTTCCTCTTCGAAAAGCTCGCGATGAAGATCAAATCCGCTGAGGTACAGCTCTATCGCCTCGATATACCTCTGATCCGCCAGGAGAGTATCGGCTTGATTCATGATCTGCTGAAAACGCTGGTCGTTGACGGTAAAAATGATCGACCTACGTGCCTGGGCGAAGGCTTCGATAGAGGCGCTGTTGGGTTCGGCGTCCAATTCCTCGAGCCGCCTGATTATTTCGTAAGCCTCCTGCTCGTCGAGCTCTTCCCCCTCCCGTATGTCCAGGGTTTCCAAAAGCTCACGGTAGGTTCGGTTGTAGAGTTCTCTCGCCTCTCGTATTTTGGCCAGGAGTTTCTCCGCCTCGTCAAAATATCGGGGAGAGTCGCGCATCACCTCGGTCAGCAGCTCAATAGCCTGGTTGTAACGACGCTCCTCGATAAGGAGCTCCGCCTCCTTCAGCTCATCATCCTTGTTCCCCATTGCATAGAGCTCTCCCATAGTACATAGGTAGAGGGAGGATAGAATCAGACTGAAAAAAAAGAGGCCTCGCTTTGTCACTTACTCACCAGTTATATAACAATGTACCACAATTATCGACATTATAAATAATATCGACAGTAAAAAGGGGCATAGTAAATCTTTCACCCTTCGAAACTTGCCAGTTTTCGATTTTGTTTTTGAAAGTGGAAAAATAGGCCGAAACAGTGTATATTAAGGGTAGTATGAAGAAATCTGGCTGGAAAACGGTACTGCTTATCACCCTCCTCGCTTTCGCAAGTCTCGGGCTCGCCGCCGACGACCTGGCCGATTTCTACTACGGTTACAGCGACTTCTCGAACCACTCTTTCTTTCGCGACCCCAACACGGGACGGACACTGTTTCCAACCCTGCAGATCCCCATGGGCGGAGAGTACGAAGGGATGGGCACCGCCTACACGGCGATCGCCGAGGGCGCCGGCTTCCTCGAATCCAACCCCGCCGGCAGCAGCCTCCTTCACAACACGGAGCTGGCCTTTCTGCACAACAACTGGATAGCCGACTCGAGCCTGGAAAGCCTGGTGTACAGTATCCGTTTTGGGGACCTCGGAATCGGGGCTGGAGCCAAACACCTCTACCTCCCCTTCACCGCCTACAACCAGTGGGGAGATCTGGACTCCAGAGCCTACGTGTCGGAGACCGTGGCCACCGCGAATCTCTCTTACAACTTCCTCTCCTCGTACTACTTTCACGGAATCGCCGTGGGGGCGAACCTGAAACTGGCCTATCGAAGCATCCCCAGTGTGATCTACCCCGGCCAGAGTCTCTTTTCACCGATGGTCGACCTGGGAGCTCTGACCAAGTTCAACTTCCTCAAATTCTACCCGGCTCGAGAGAGGAACCTCTCGGTGGGAGTGGTTGCTCGCAATCTCGGACCACCCAACGACGAAGAGCCTCTCCCATCGCTGCTCTCCGCCGGTCTGGCCTACGCCCCCTGGCGTCCGGTTTTGCTCTCCTTTGATTTCAACTATCCTATAGCCTTTGGACTGGCTCCGGATGAGTGGGAGAAGTGGTACATCTCCTCGGGCTTCAAGGTTCAGTTTACCAATTTTCTGGCACTGCACACCGGTTTCACCCACCGGGGAGCCAATCCCCGCTTCAGCATCGGCAGCAATATTGATTTCGACTACATCGATCTCATCCTCAACTATACTTTGGACCTCACCACCCAAGTCACTTCCATCGACCGTTTCAGCCTCGAGGCCAGTATGGAGCTGGGCGACCGCGGACGAGCCGAGCTGCAGCAACAGGTCGAAGAGTACTACATCGAAGGTCTGAAGGCTTACGCCTCGGGAAGCCTGCAACGAGCCATCGAGTATTGGGAAGCAACTCTGGAGCTGGATCCGGATTTTCAGCCCGCTGAGGAGAATATGAGCGTCGCCCGACGCTCATTGGAGCTGCAAAGGGAGATGGAAGCGGTCACCAAAGTCGAGTAATATCAAAACCTGGGGTGACGTGACCGCCGCGCTCCGCCAACTATACTTTCTGATTCTCCATTCTCTGATGGTACAGCTTTTCCAAACTTTTGTAGGTGAAGTAGAGTGAGAGGTCCATCGAGGCCAATCCCTGCGGACTCTCGAGGTCTTTTAGTTTTTTCCCCGCTAATCCGCCGCTCTTGCTCAACTGATCGATCGAGCGTCTCTGGCGTCGGTACTTTTTTCCAGAAAAATAGCGATCCAAATAGGCCAGCAGTTGGCGAGCGTCGTTCAAATCGTCTTGGTCCAGCGCCATCTCCTCGCCTTGGAAAAAAAAGTCGAAAAGCCGCCGTGGGTCCACCGCCTCGTAACGATGCAGCAGCTCCTCCACCTCTTTGACAAAGGGAGCCTGGTTGAACTCGATATTGTCGACCTTCTCGCGCAGTTTTTTCTGCAGCTCCCGCGCCTGGGGTCTCTTCTGGTCTTTGCGAGTACGCCTGATATGAAGCACCGCAGTGATACCCAGGGAGAGCAGAATCTCATCGAGCATCGGAATTGGGTCACGGACTCCAAAGGTGAAAACAAAATAGAGCAGCAAAAAAGTGCCCGCCGAGAGCAGCAGGTTCGTGAGAAAACGGGAGTCCGCCACCGATCTTCTCACCGCCGTATCTACCGCCCGGTAAAGCTCGTCACGAAAGGCGATTATATTCTCGACCTCCGGTTCACGGCCGTACTTGCCCGTCACCCGAGTACGCTCGTCGAAGGAGAGAAACGACTCCGGCTTCTGAAAGGGGTGCAGAAAAATCGCCGATCCGTCCCGACGGTAGAGATGAAATATTGTCAATCGCGTCTCCCTATCCAAACTCATGCCCCCTCTCTCTTCTCTTCTATTCTAAACCAGCCCCTTCGGACAATCAATAATCAAATGCAGATTGAAAAATATGTCAAAAGCCTTCCGGCTGTCTCGGACGACTGAGGGAACGCACATCGTGGACCTGGAGCTGCAGACTTCCCCAGTCCTCCTCCACCACGGCCCGCAGCAGAAAAGCCCCGCCCCGCTCCAAAACCACGGCCAGACGCCGGTAGGCCTGGGGAAAAAACACGGTCTCGAAAATCCCATACGGATCCTCGAAGGAGACAAAGCTCATCTCTTCATGTCGGCTGGTGCGAAGCTCTTTCTCGGTGACCAAAAAGCCGGTGATGAAGACCCTCCGTCCCACCAGCCGCGCCAATCCCCGGGAATCCACCAGGGTCTGGTCTCCGACCAGGCGTCGAGCCCGGTCCATAAAGATATCCAATGGATGGCGGCTGACGATCAGCCCCATACTCCGGAACTCATCCATGAGCTTCACCTGCGAGGAGTAGTCCCCCACCACCGAGGGAAGCGGCGGGGCCAGAAAAAGCGAGCCCCCCGCCTCCCGATGATAGAAAAGCCAGAACATCTGCGGTCTGGTATAGGGTCCTGCCAATGAGTCCAAGGCTCCCGCTCTGTTGAGCGCGCGGAAGGCGGCGATATCCAGTTCGACGCGACGGCAGAAATCGTCGAAATCTCCGTACGACCCCCGCTCTTGGCGGTCGGAAAGAATTCGTTCGATGCTCCGCTGCCCCAAATCCCGCAGCTGTCCCAAGCCGATGCGTACCGCCCCGTCTTCGATACGGAACCGCAGTCCACTCGAATTGACATCCGGCCCGAGAATCGTGTAGCCCCTCCTCCGCAGGGCGTTCAAATAGACCTGGCGCGAATAAAAGCCCCCCCCGTTGTTGATCACCGAAACGTAGAACTCCAAGGGGAAGAACCTCTTCACCCAGGCCAGGCGATAGGACAACAACGCGTAGGAGGCGCTGTGGGCCTTGCAGAAGGAGTAGCCGTCGAAGGAGAGAATGGACTTCCAAAGCTCTTCAATCACGGCGTTTTCGAATCCCCTCAGTTGAGCTCCGCGGAAGAATCGTTCCTTGAACAGGGGAAGCCGAAACTCCCGATCCTTTTTGGACAGCACCTTACGCAGACGGTCGGCCTCGGAGGCGTCAAAACCCGCCACCGCCACGGCGATACGAGAGACATCTTCCTGGTAGACCATGATACCGTAAGACTCCCGCAACACCGAGTCCGCCGGTTCGGGAAGCGGATCGTACTGACCACCCCGCAGGCGGCGCAAAAACTCGCCGATCAGACGGTTGGCGGCGGGGCGGATAATGGAGGAGGCGATGACCAAGTGCTCGTAATCGCCGCGGCCCATCTTTTTGAGCAGCTGCCTGGTGGCGGGGGACTCGACGTAGAAAACCCCCAGGGTATCTCCCGATGCGATCATCTCTCGAGTGCGAGAGTTCCGCAGGGGCGAGAAGCTCTCCCACTGCAAAGATGTGCCGTGCCGCCGGTTGATCAGCGAGATGGAGTCGCGAAAAACCCCCAGCGAGCGGTTGCCCAGCAGGTCTATCTTGACCAAGCCCGTCTCCTCGACGGCGTCCTTCTCCCAGGCCAGCAGGGGCCAGCCCAGAGCCGAGGTCTGGACGTGACTGTAGTCGTGGATCACGGTGGGGGTGATCACCACCCCGCCGGGGTGGGTGCCGATGTGCCGGGGCATGCCGTAGAGCCGGGGCACCACATCGCGAAGCTCTTTGGGCAGATCCGCCAGGCGTCCATGCCGCCACGAACGGGAGAGCTTCCGCAGCTGCTCCCGTTCGTACCCCATCACCCGCGCCGGTTCCCGGATGGCCGATCGGCGGGCGAAGGTCACATGGTCGGCCACCATGGCCGCCCTGGACCGGTAGGTCCGGAATACGTAGGCCAGAGCCAGGTCCCTCTCGTCCCAGGGAAAGTCCACGTCGATGTCCGGCGGATCTTGACGCCCCATATTGAGAAAGCGTTCGAAAAAGAGATTGTGGCGCAGGGGGTCCACATGGGTGATTCCCAAGAGATAACTGACGATCCCGGCGGCGGCGCTCCCCCGCCCGCAGGTACGGGGTACTTGGGAGACGATATCGTGAACCACCAGAAAGTAGGAGGAGAATCCCTTACGGCGGATAATGTTCAGCTCGTAGTCCAGGCGCTCTCGCACCCGGCGGCGCATATCGGCCGGGCCAGTCCCGTGCTGCCCCGACAAGCCGTCGCGGAGCTCCTTGCCGTTGGACTCTTTGCCGGCGGGTGCTGCAGCCGCCCCGCCGCCGCTCTCCCCTCCGAAGCTTTCGCCGGAGCCCTCCATCACCGGCCCGTCTTCTCCCCCGCTACCAGGCCCGGCGGACACGGGAGAGGCGGCTTTCGGCTCAGAGGGAGCAAAGACTCCGTAGCGCCGCCGAATCCCCTGCTCGCACAGCTGCCGGAGCCGAGAGAAGGCCTCCTCCTCGTCGAGACCGGCGAAGCGGGGAAAGAAAAAACCCCGGGGCAGCTGAAACCCCTCGGCGATCAGCGCGAAACGCCGGGCGTTTTCCAAAGCCTCGGGAACCGCCGAGAAAAAGCTCTCCATCTCCCGCCCCTCCACCATGCGCCGCGCTTCGTTGAGCCCACCCCCAGGAGCTATTTCGGAAAACATCCGCCTGCTGCCGATCGCTCGGAGCAGCCGGTAGAAGTGCAGGTCCTCGGTGCTCCTGTAGAC
>DSBN01000258.1 GCA_011046055.1 Sediminispirochaeta sp.
AGTATGTCGTATATTGTGCCGGAGAGGCTCCTGGTGTAGGCGTCCACCGACCAGAGTACCCCCTGCAGCTGTAGAACTAAACTCTTCAAGCGGCGAAAGAGGTCGGAGAGTTCGTTTTGCTCCTCTTCTGGGAGACGCACCACCACCGTATAAAAACCATCGTTCTCTTTGGCCCCCAGCTCCCGCCGCAGGTTCTCAAAAATATGTACCCTCTCTTTCTCCAGCGCGGCCAGGTAAGTCGACAGCTTCTCCATTTTTTCTAGATTTTGCGAGAGTTTTTTCCAATCGTGCTTGAATATGTCGTTTCGGATGGCCTCCGCCCGTTCAACCGCGCCGCCAAATCCTTCGACTTCTTGACTCAATATACTCTTCATATGGACAACTGTTTCGGCCATTCATTTCTCCTATTTCTATCATCGACTCCCTTTTATAAGAGTTTAGTAAAGTTTCACGATCGATCAGATTATTGCCGTTTTCCATTTTATACGGGCGTGCTATTATGACCGTGGGACGATTCAAAGAAGGAGTGCTCGCTCGCCGCGGTTTATTACAAAGTATTACTTGATTCTAAATAGAAGTTTTCTTATATTAAGTGCAGATTTGACAAGGAGGAATGCAATGCAAGTTGATAAAGACCTGGTGATCATCGGAGCCGGAGCCGCCGGCCTGAGCGCCGCGCAATACGCCGCCCGCGCCAATTTGGACGTTCTGGTAATTGAACAGATGGCCGCCGGAGGGCAGAGCCTGATAATCGGCGATCTGGAAAATTACCCGGGCTTCCCCGAACCGATCAATGGGGCCGATTTCGCCCAGCTCTTGGAGACTCAGGCGAAAAACTTCGGTGCGGAGTTCCTGATCGCCAGCGCCACTTCCCTGAAAAAGGAGGGCGAGATTTTCACCATCGAGACATCTAAAGGACCGATCACCACCTACGCGGTGATACTCAGTACCGGCGCCCAGCACCGAAAGCTCGGCATCCCCGGAGAGAAGGAGTTCTCCGGCCGCGGTGTCTCCTATTGTGCCACCTGTGACGGACCGTTTTTCAAGGGCAAAAAGATGCTGGTTGTAGGCGGTGGAGACGCGGCCTGCGATGAGGCCAGTTTTCTGGCCAACCTGAGCGATCAGGTGATCATGATCCACCGCCGTGACCGTTTCCGCGCCCAGAAGTCCCTGGCCGACCGGGTGCTACACAATCCGAACATCGAAGTCCGTTTCAACCACGTCCTCAAGGAGATCAAGGGAAGCATGAAACTGGAAAGCGTGGTTATGGAGAACACCGAAACCGGGGAGAGCTACGAGGAAGAGATGGATGCGGTCTTCGTCTTCATCGGCTCCATTCCGCAGACCCAACTGGTACCGGACCTGCCAAAAGACGAGGGGGGATACATCATCACCGACCAGTGCATGGAGACGGAGGTAAAGGGGCTGTACGCCGCCGGAGACCTGCGCGCCACCCCTTTTCGACAGCTGGTCGTCGCCGCCGGAGAGGGCGCCGTGGCCACCCATTGCGCGTCTCAACGCATCGATGCTATAAAGGGACAGGCCTACGAGTAGGCCGAGTCTTCTTTTTTAGCAGAGACGATGGGGTTCAGCAAAAAAAGCGTATCAATTCTGATTCTACTAAGTATACATATTTTCGGGGTCGAAAAAGCTTGGTCAGCCCCGGATTTTTTTTCTCCCCGCCCGGCGGCCGACCTGGCCCGGGAGCTCGTATCGTCGATGAACGATACCGAACTTTTGGGCCAGGTTTTTATGTTGGGCTACTTCGGTCGGACTCCCTCGCCGGAGACACTCCGTTGGATTGGAGAGAAAAAAATCGGCGGTATCAAAATATTCGGTTGGAACGCGGAAAATCTGCGAGACCTGACCCGTAGTATCACCATGCTGCAGCAGGAGGCGACTGAGACCCGTCTGAGCATCCCCCTGCTCATCGCCACCGACCAAGAGGGCGGCTGGGTACGTCACGTCAAGGGTGAGACCTCGATCACGCCGGGCAACATGGCCCTCGGGGCCACCGCCCTCCCCTACGACTCCTACTACACGGGCTACTACATAGGCGACGAGTTGCGGCGTTTGGGGATCAACATGAACTTTGCCCCCACCGTGGACGTCTACTCCAACGCCGAAGCCCACGTGATCGGCCCTCGGGCCTTCGCCGAAGATCCGGTGCTCACCGCCAACCTGGCCTTAGCCTACTACCAGGGAACAAGAGATGCGGGCGTCATCGCCACGGCGAAACACTTTCCCGGGCACGGCAGCGCCACCGAGGATTCCCACGGTACCCTGCCCCTGATCAGTACCAGCTGGGAAACGCTCTGGGAGCGTGACCTGCTGCCGTACCGAATCTTGGTCAAAAACGGCGTTCCCGCCATTATGAGCTCGCACCTGGCCTTCCCCGATATTGTCGACCAGCAGACCCCAGCCTCCCTGTCCCCCTTCTTTCTCAAAGATATCATCCGAGACAAGCTCGGTTTCCAGGGGATGGTGATCACCGATGATATGCGGATGCACGGCGTACTGCAGAACAGCAACGACATACCTGAAGCCTGTCTGCAAGCTATAGAAGCCGGCAACGACATGATCATGATCAGTCACGACCACCAGATACACCAGGAAGTCTGGGATCGACTGTATACCGAACTCCAAAAAAACAGCAGCTTCCGACAAGACCTTGAACGGAGCGTCGAAAGGATCCTGCGGATAAAGTTAGAGTACTTGCGAGGTGAAGAGGCGGCCCCGCTCTTTCCCGATCAGCAGGAGCTCGGGCCGAACTTTCTGGTCAACGGAGAAAACGATTTTTTCTTCAACCAAGCTTGTAGAAGCGTTTCGGTGATTCGGGACGGACTGCTGCCCTTTGAAGACGACGGTAGATCGATCCTACTGGCGGGACAGCTGAATACATTCCTGCGTATAGGGAAGGAGTTTTTTCCTGGGGCCGATACATTCCACTTCCCCTACTCACCCTTCTACCAGGCCGAAGAGGAGGAAGAGGCGAGGCTCCTGAGAGCCGCCCGGTCTTACGACACCATTATCTACCTCCTGGCCAATCCCAACAGTGCGGAGGTTCTGCACAGCCTTGAGAGGCTGGACAAAGAGATAGTCGTCCTCTCGGTGCTCACCCCGGTCTACCTGACCGAGCTACCATGGATCGACACCGCCCTGGCCATCTACGGGACCGGACGAGACTCTTTCTACGCTGGTTTCGCCGCGCTAACCGGGATGATCCCCGCCTACGGTGAAGTTCCGATCCGAGCCCTACGCGCCTTTCAGGGGAAGCAGCACTGATGTGGTTCCAAGCCGAGCAGGGAAACCTGCGGGATATCTTGAATTTCATCCTGCCCATGGAGGAGTACTGCGTCAACTTCAGCTCTTGGCTCAAAAAAGGGACAAAAGCGGCCCTTCCGTCACGCAGGGAGGCATTGGTATATCTTCTTGCTTCGGAACACAGTCTCCCTTCCGTCGGGGGGGGGAATATCCGCGCCCTGCTCCTCCTGACGCGCAGCGGTCTGCTGGTACCGGTGGTACACCCCCAGGATCCCCTGAGTCTCAGAGATCTGAGAGGGCTTGACGAAATTTTGGGAAGGACACCACGGAAAATTTTCTGCATCGCCGGCCTGGCGAATAGGGTTCAGTTATTTCAGAACTATCTGGGGCTGCACGGCAAAAGCATAGCGTATCACTTGATGAAAAGAGAGATCTCCAAACCTCTGGAGGCCAACCTCTTCCCCCCCGATCTCCATCTCCACGGTATGACTCTGGAAGATGCCGAACGGGTATTCCCGCTGGAGGTCAAATACCAGCACGAAGAGGTGCTGGTCCACCCCGAACGCTTCAACCCCGCTGCGCACTTGATGTACTTCAAAAGGAATATTCGACAGCAGGATATCTTTTTTGCCACGATCGGAAAGGAGGTGGTCGCCAAGGCGGGAACCAACGCGCAGGGATTCCGATACTGCCAGATAGGCGGAGTCTACACCGACCAAGCCTACCGAGGACGAGGTATAGCCCGTACGGTGATGGTCAAGCTCCTGGAAGTCCTGGAGACTCGCGGACAGGGTTCGGTTCTGTTTGTCAGAAAGGGCAACCAGCCGGCGGTGCGGCTCTACCAAGGTCTCGGCTTTTCCCACCTGGGAGATTTCCAGATCACCTATCCTGACTGAACAAGCACGGCGGCGACCGAGCAATTATAAATTTGGAAAGTGCACTCGCCCTTTCCAAAATGAGATTTGCCGGCGGCGACCTTGACTTCGAGCTTGTATAGCAGTTACAAAAGAGATAAGGGGTTAGTATGAAAGTTTGTATGATCAGCTCTGAGACGGTACCCTTCGCCAAGTCCGGAGGACTTGCCGACGTGATCGGCGCTCTGTCAAAGAAGATCGCCTCCCAGGGATATGATGTTCGTATTGTTATTCCGCGCTACTCCTCGATCTCTCCAGAGCATCTGCACTTGGTGCGGGACAAAATCAATGTTCCCATAGATTTCGGATATTCGCAGATACGCGTTTTGCAGGCACGTATACCCGACTCGGAGGTACCGGTATATTTTATCGACCACCCGGATTTTTCGGCTCGACCCGGCTTCTACGGGGGGCACGGAAGCCACACCTATCGGGACAACCATCGACGTTTCGCCCTGTTCAACCGAGCAGTCTTCGCTTTGTGCCGCGAGATAGAGTGGATTCCCGATATCCTGCACGGCCACGACTGGCAGACCGGCTTGGTAGGCGCCTACCTGAGGGAGTGGGAGCAGCAATCGGGTTTCCAGAACAGCAAAAACGTCTTTAGCATTCACAATATCGGATACCAGGGTATCTTTTCCAAACACGACCTGCACAGTACCCAGTTGAGTTGGGAGACCTGCAACTCCGACACCGCCGGTTACGACTCGAGGCTCAACTTCCTCAAGTGTGGGATCCTGAACGCCGACGCCCTCACCACGGTCTCACCTACCTACGCCCGAGAGATCCAGAGCCCCGAGTTCGGTCACGGTTTGGAGGAAATTCTTAGCGAAAGAGGCGCGGGTCTCGTGGGAATACTCAATGGAGTGGACTACGAGGAGTGGGATCCGCGTATCGACCCGCACATTCCAGTCCCTTTTTCACCTGAGGATCTCAGCGGCAAGAGAGAAGCCAAGAGGGCTCTGCAGGAGAAAGCCGGGCTTCCCGTCCGTAGCGATCTTCCCGTGATCGGTATGGTCAGCAGATTGGCCGCGCAGAAAGGTTTCTACGAACTCTGCGATCCCCACCGAGGCGCTTTGAAGAGGATCTGTAATGAGATGGCGGTTCAAGTAGTGATTTTGGGTACCGGAGAGAAATGGATCGAAGAGGAGCTTATCCGTCTGCAGACTCACAGCTCCAATCTAAAGTTCTTCAGCACCTTCAGCAACACCATGGCCCACCTCATCGAAGCAGGGTCGGATCTTTTCCTCATGCCCAGCCGCTACGAACCCTGCGGCTTGAATCAGATCTACTCGCTTCGTTACGCCACCCTGCCCATAGTCCGCCGTACCGGCGGATTGGCCGACACGGTCGAGAATTACGACCCTCAAACGGGAGATGGTACCGGCTTTATGTTTGACGAGCTCTCCCCGGAGGAGATATTCCACGGTACCGAGAGAGCCGTCTCCACCTGGTACGAGAGACCCGAACACTTCCAGAAGATGCAACACCGGGCTATGGGCAAGCACTTCTCCTGGGACGATTCGGCGCGAAAGTACCTGGAACTTTACCGGATGGTCCTGGAGCAGGACGAGAAGCTGGAACTAAGAAGCTGACTCCCGTCCACGGTCTTGCAGTCCCCCTTCAGTTTTCCGGCCAATCTTCGTCGGCGGTGTTCGATCGCCCTCCTTCGGGACGGTGACAGCTCCGTCCCCCCCTCCAGAAGCAGGTCTATCGTTTCCAGAGCCGCCGCGTAATCGCCCTGGCGGTGTTCCAGGAGCTTCGCCATCTCGACGATCGCCAAATAGTCGACACCCGCCTCCAAAATTTCCCGAAGAACCGACTCGAGACGGCGGTAGTCCCTTGTTCGCTTGTAATGCAGCAACAGGGGTCTTCCGGCGCGCGGCTCTCCCCGGCTCAAGGCTTCGTGCAGCACCTCCTCGCCTCGCGGGTCGCCAGCGCGCAGCAGCAATGCTCCCAATCCGGCGAGCTCCTGGGGATACCCCAAGAGCTCGGTCCGGGAGGGCAGGTTTTCAAAAAAAGCCAGCAAGCGGGCTAAGGTCACTATATCCTGCACATGGTGTCGGTCCACTCGCTGCATGGCCCCGTACTCTTCGCCCCGGACAAAGCTCTGGTAGACCTGAGGGATCAGCGCCCCAGGAATATCTTCGCTCCTCACGACCCCCAGCACCCCCCGCTCGACCTGCTGCAGACTGCAAGAGTCGAGCACATCGCGCCACAGCCGTCGCGCCGGATAGAGCAGGTCCAGCTGACGCGGCATCCCCCCCGGTACGGCGTGGATTATAAGTCGGCTTTGGAGAAGTTTTTGGTCGAATGACTTTCCGTTGTAAGAGACGTATGTTTTTGAAGGAGAGAGATGTCCAGAAATCCGGCGCAAAAACTCCCCCTCCCCGGGATAGTCGGTCAGGAGATAACGGCTCATCTCCAACTCCCCAGCCCTATAAGAGGCAAAGCCCGCCAGAAAAATCACCGTCCCGGCTCCGCCGGAAAGTCCGGTAGTCTCAAAGTCGTAGAATACCAGCTCTTCCAGATTCTGATTCGGCTCCAAAAGAAGTCCGTCCCGCAGTTCCGAGAGTTCAGGGAGAGGGAGACGCTCTTTCGTCTGCCAGACAAACTCAGCTGCCGGTTCCCAGCTGCCCCAAGGCTGAAGATCCCGGGAGTGGCTCCTCCTCGGCGAGGTTTCTTGGCGACCCTCCGCCCTATTCTGCTCCCTCATGGCTCGCAGCTGCTGAAGCCGAGCTCCCAACTTGGCCATTTCCTATTCCTCATCCTCTTCTTCGCCTGCCGGCCCGCGCTCCTTCTCCACAAAGGCGGTGCGAATGAAATCTCTCACCTCCGCCTTCATGTTCAGCTCCGGAGTCGACTCGCCCGGCCCGATACAGCTGGGGCACCCCGCCTCGCAGGGACACTGGCGGACCAGCTCGTAAGCGGCGTGGAGGATGGACTCCTTTTTTTGGACAAAGCCTTCGGCCAGGCCTATACCCCCGGGAGCCTTATCGTAGAGGTAAATCGTCGGCAGTCGGGTGAAGGGGTCGCGGATCCGTTCGGCTATACCCACGTCGTGCCTCTCACAGAGGAGAAAAACCGGCACCACGTTCAGTACCAGCGTCCCGACGTGGGAGATGAGCCGCTCCCGCAGCTCGGCCGGGGTTTTCTCCAGGGCGGACCGCATTCGACTGCCCTCAGCGGCGCAGATCAAAACCGCCCGAGTGTGGATCTCCTCCTCGGGTAGATGAATGTCCCCGTAGCCCAGGTTCTCGTGGGTACCGAACTTCAGCTTCTTGAACTTGGCCACCTGACTGCGCACCAGGACGTCGGCGAGCATCAAGCGGGAATCGGAAAAGTCCCGGCTCCAATCGACCTCCAGGACCTTCAGATCGCTTTTGACCACCGAGTCGGTGTAGTAGTTCAGTTGCGACTCCTCTATATAAGCCTTGAGGTTTTGCAGGTCCAGCTCGAGACAGACGTACTGACTGTCCCTATGGAGGTACACCGCGTTGGGAAAGAGCAGCTCCTTGGCCGAGGGAACGTCCATCTCGCCGATGACCTCGTTTTTCCCCCTGCTCCTGTCGATGATGACCACGTTTCGCGGGTTGGTGGTGCGCAGACTCACCTCTTCGGCGGGATACCCCGTCCCAGTCCAGTACCACCGGTCGGCGCTGTGCCGGACCGTTCCTGCCTCCTCAAGGAATCCCAGCATCTCGATCAGCTCCTGCCGGCCCAGATCCTTGCCAAAACTCTCATCGTCCCTGAAGGGGAGCTCAAATACCGCGCACTTCAGATGGTCCATCAGTACGTAGATGTTGTCCGGATTTATCCAAGCCGACTCTGGACTCCGTCCGAAAAAGTAATCCCAGTGATTCACCAAAAATTGGTCGCTCGGCGAGGCCGAGGCGATCAACACCGCCGCGGAGACTCGATTTCTTCTCCCCGCCCGTCCGGCCTGCTGCCTGATCGAGGAGATAGAGGCGGGCATTCCGGCCAGGATGGAGACGTCCAGCTCCCCCACGTCGATCCCCAGTTCCAAGGCGGTTGTGGAGACCACCGCGTGCACGCTACCGCCGCGAAGTCCTTTCTCGATCGCCCTTCTCTCGTTGGGCAGATACCCGCCCCGGTAAGACTCGACGCGCAGCTTCGAGTTCTCGTTGTACATGTTGGCAATGGCCTTTTTGATGTACGAGGCGATCAATTCGGTTCGAAGGCGAGACCGGGCGAAAACTATGGTTTTTATGCGCTGCTTCAAAAACCGCAGTGCGATATTTTTTGCTTCGAGTACCACCCCTCGCCTAATCCCCTGGACCGGGTCCACCAAGGGAGGGTTGTACATGAGGAAGTGTTTTTCCCCCGAAGGAGCTCCATTGACATCGATCAGCTTGACCTCCTCCTCGATCAAGGCCTCGGCCAGCTCTCGCGGGTTGCCGATGGTCGCCGAACAGAGTATAAAGGTGGGATCTCCGCCGTAGAACTCGGCAATCCTCTTGAGCCGTCTGATCAGGTTGGTCATATGGGAGCCGAAAATCCCACGGTAGCTGTGGACTTCGTCGATGATGATATACTCCAGATTGCTCAAAAACTTGATCCACTTGGGGTGGTTCGGCAGCACCCCGGCGTGGAGCATGTCCGGGTTGGAGATGACTATCCTTCCCGTCTCTCGGGCCGAGATCCGCAGCGACTTGGGGGTATCTCCGTCGTAGGTGGCGACCTTCAGCGGCAGACCGCCGGCCAAGACCAGTTCGTTCAACTCCGCCTGCTGATCCTGGCTGAGAGCTTTGGTGGGAAAAAGGTAGAGCGCCCGCGCTTCCTTCCGTTCCATCAGGGTCTGCACCACCGGCAGGTTGTAGGAGAGGGTCTTCCCGCTGGCAGTTGGAGTGACCACCACTATGTTCTCCCGGCGTCGAGCGCTGCCGTAGGCGGCAGCTTGATGGCTGTACAGCCGTTCGATTCCCCGATTTTTCAAAACCTCCTTGATCTTCGGGCTTATATCTTCAGGAAGCTCCTCGTATATCCCGGGTCGAGCCTCCTCGCGGTACCAGCAGGTGACCTGGCTTCGAAAAGCCGGGTCGGTTTCCAAATGTTTCAGTGTTTTTTCCAGAGTGTCCATCGCCGGATATATTATCATTTTTTCCGTGTAACCTGAAGATTTCTTTTTTTGTTTAATTTTTAAAAAGACAATCATCAAAAGGAGTTTTGTATGCGTAAATTGTACCCAATTGCATTCGCGGTAGTACTTTTGCTGACCGGAGGCTTGACTCTTGTCGCCGACGAGGTGGTCTTCTCCGCCGATTTTGACAGTATGCCGGAAACGGCGGGATCATACGGCGAATGGGAGGTCTCCCGAGGCCGCCTGCACCAGAGGGACAGCGGCAACCGTTTGGCCAAAATAAACTTCTCCGTCCCCCAGTCGGGCTTGATGGAGTACAGCTTCGATGTTCGCTATCAAGGCGGGGGGTTGGAGGACCGGATGGGAGGCTTCGGCGTCCATGTCTTTGCCGATCGAGCTCACCGGGGAAAGTCCTGGGGCAACGGCGAGTCATACCTGCTCTGGATCAATTACGATGAGAATCCGAGCTACGGCAAGGCGGGTTTCCGAGGACAGGTCTACCGAAGTTTCAACCACTCTTGGATGGAGCTGCCGGAATCCTACGACATACCGCTGGACCCAAAGGTACTGAGTACCGAAAACCTTCGCCTATCGATACCTCTGAAGATACAGGTCGATGGCCGCAGCGGCTTGGTCAAGGTCTGGGACCCCACCCGACGGGGCACCTATATTCGTTTCCAGCTCGAATCCGCCCCGGGGGAGGGCCGCTACTTCTCTCTGCGCAGCAACAGCCTGGCCTTGAGTTTCGACAATCTGAGGATCCGACGGATAGAATAGCTGATAAGAACCGGCAACAAGGAGGGGACGCCGGACGAAACTAAAACTGCCGCTCCTTTCGGTCAACTATCCGAAATAGCCGAAAATAGAGGGGCAGTCTTGTTTTTTGCAGAATTTTTCGTATACTTCCCTTATGGAAAAGGTCACCGTCGTCGTTGGAGAGCTATACCGCAGCTTCAGAAACTTTGTCCACCGGGTAGCGCGAGAGTTTGTTCTGGATCACTGTCTGTTGCGCTCCTCCAGCCTGGCCTTCAGTACCCTGCTGGCACTGGTGCCCCTCACCGCCTTTATCTTCTCGCTCTTCACCAGTTTTGGAGCCTTCGAAGCGGTGAAGAGTCAGGCCCAGCAGTTTCTCATCGAATTCTTCATCCCCACCCGCACCGAAGAGGTAATGAGCTATTTCGACTACTTCCTCGAAAACACCCGTGCTCTTGGGGTTCTGGGCTTTTTCTTTTTTGCGGTAACCTCCATCGGACTGATCAACGGTGTCTCGATCAACTTGAACGCCATCTGGGGCAGCAGCTCCCACTACGGCTACCTGGGAAAGTTCCTCAAGTACCTGGCCGGTCTGGTGCTGGCGGCGCTTTTTCTCAGTCTGGGTTTCACCTTCACCCCCACCGTGGCCCGAATGCTGGGCGACTACCCGGAAGTATCATTTTTCTTCCGCTGGCTGCTCAAAGTTCTGCCGCGCTTTTTGATCTTTGCAATCATCTGGTTGATGATCTACGCCGTACCCGCTGCCAAGGTCTCCCTCAGCAGCAGCCTGATAGGGGCTTTTGTAGGGATGATCATGTGGGAGCTGGCGCGATACGTATTCATCGACGGCACCAACTACATGATCAGGATTTCAGTCATCTACGGGTCTATCGCGGCGGTACCGGTATTCCTCATTTGGTTGTCCATCGACTGGGTCATAATATTTCTCTCCGCCGAGATCAGCTACGTCCATCAACACCGTTACTTCTGGTGGAGAGAGAAGCACGACCGTCAGATGTCTCCACGCCAGCAGCTACTGATGGGTCTTCGCCTCTACTTTCACGTGAGTCAGAACTTTTTCCAGGGGAGAGCGCCGGAGAGCGTGAAATCTTTGGCCCACCGTTTCGCCGTCTCCTCGGGAGCGGTGGAATTTTTTGTCAACAAGCTCCAAGCCGGAGGTCTGCTCTTCAAATCTCCCAACGGCAACCCGCTTATTCTCCCCGGACGAGACCTATCGCAGGTAAGCATGGCCGATCTGCTTCGAGTCCTCCTCGGTCTTCAGCCAGAGACCCCCTCTTCGGACGAGTACTCCCAATCACTGCGGATTGTTGAAGAGTTTATCGACCGGGGAACCAGCTCCTTTGAAGATACCACCGTCCTCGACGTTCTGCACGAAAAAATGGCGAAGGCGGATTCTGAAACATGAAGCGGTCTCTATTCCCCGTCCTCATTTTCCTCGTTGCTGGACTCTCTTTTTTCGGCTTTCGTGCCATAGACTCCCCGGACCCTTATCGGAAGCTGCTGGTAGAAATCCAATCTGATCCTCAAAGTATTCAAGTACTCCAGGACTTTCTCCGTCGCGAGCCTCTGCCGGAGGGCTTGGAGAGACTGAGCCGCTCTGAACCTCGGGAAGAGCTGCCCGTGGTCGCCCGAATAGCCGTCTCCACCATCGAGGTCGGGGGAAGTGCCGCCGTCGCTGACGGTGAAGAGCTCGACTCTCCCGAGGAGCCTACCGAGGGGCTTACGGAGGAACTCTTCGAGAGTTCTCCTGGAGGCGATACCGCATCCCCTGGGCGTCTTCCTCGGGACGCGGTGCTGACCCTCCGCGAAGGAGCTCTGGTGCCGACGGTTCCTTTTTGGGATCCCCGCGGCTCGATCTCCCTCGATCAGCTCCATACGGTAGAGGTCAAGCCGCCGGAAGAGCTGGGGAGACAACAGAAAGCGCTGGCCGTAGATGGGAAGTACATTGACCACCCCGACTACCCCCTGCGGTAAAAGACGCTTCTCCGACTCTCCTGGAATCACGATCTGTTCGCTACGGATGGATTCTCCATCGACCCCGAGCTCTTGAACTCCTTACACTCCTGGCGTCGAGATCTGAAGGAATCGCTCCCCCTTGTCCAAAGGCCTGATCTGGTCTGGATCGGCGGAGTGGGAGATATTATGGTCCAGCGGGGGATTCAGACGACGCTTATAGGCGGGGGCGAGGCGGGGCTGCGAGAGATATTCGGCGATACGCTGGAGATCCTGCGTCGACAGGATCTTCTCATTGGCAATTTGGAGGGTGCCGTCAGCCGGAGGGGATCGGCCATTGCCAAGTCCTACAACTTTCGCTTTCGGCCGGAGGTACTGGAGCCGTTAAAATCCGCGGGCTTCGACTACTTCAGCTTGACCAACAACCACGCCTACGACTACGGCGAGATCGGATTCGTAGACAGCCTGCAGCACCTCTCTGATGCGGGCCTGGCCACCTCCGGGGCGGGAATGACCCCCCAAGAGGCCTACCGACCCTACCGGACCAAGATCGGAGGTACGACGGTCAAGGTACTCTCGGTGGCCGCCTACCCCCGTGAGAAAAACGGCTTCGACGGGAGGACCCAGGCTTCGGTGCGGGAGGATAGAGCGGGAATTATATTCGACGGTCCAGAGACCACCGAGGCGATCCGGAGCTTCTCCACCCCCAACGCTATCGACATAGTGGTAGCCCACGGCGGACGGGAGTGGTCCAGCCGTCCCAGCGAGTCCCAGATCTCCATCTACCGCGGTTTTATCGACGCCGGGGCGGACCTGGTTCTGGCCCACCACCCCCACGTACTCCAGGGCATGGAGCGCTACCGAGGGGGGCTGATCGCCTACTCCCTGGGCAACTTTCTCTTCCCCGGGATGGGAGAGATGCGCTGGGCCGAGGATACCCTTATACTGTCGCTTGGTTTCTTGGGAAGCCGGCTGCTGTACATCGAGCCCTTCCCGGTTGAGATAGACCACCGAGTAGTCTCCCTGGAAAGAGGCCAGGGAGAGATACTCGAACGTCTGATGTCCCTCTCGAGGGAACTATCAACAGGAGAAAACTAACTTTTCTACTATATGGAGGCCAGAGCCTCTTCGGCCTTTCCGTGCTTGATCGCCGCGTTGCACTGCTTGCAGACCATGATTTTCTTCTCGTTTACCTCGTGCTCGTACATCAACTTGATCCCCGATCGTTTGCACACCGGGCATTTACCCCGGCCGTTGTTCATGAGCTCCCTGATACCGCTTCCACGATGAGATTTGGACATATGTTCTCCTTAATTCAGTATAAAATTCTGAGTATCGCCGCCATAATACCCACGCTTGGTCAAAAAGTCAATGCTCCGCCCGTTTGACTTCGCTCATTCCGACTCCTCCCCTCAGCAGAGTTTGAAAAAAAAGGGCCGATTCCCGGGAGCTTTTATCGACGAAGTCGCGTATCGATCGAGGTCTCCCTCCATCCAAGGTATCGGCGACGATCCGAAGTACAGGACGGGCACTCCGTTCAGCAGACCCGCCAAAGCCACCCCAAAGCCCTCCATGTCCAGTATCCATGCGTCGTACTCCTTGGCCAGGGACCGCTTATCCTTCACAAAGCTGTTGCCGCTGATGTGAAGTCCCGTCTCCAGTTCGCCAGCGTACAGGCTCCGCGCCGCCTGCCGCAGCTGCAGGTCCGTGCCCACCCGCTGCAGCGCCTGCCCCCGCGAGTCTTTCTCACCGGGAAAGGTCGCCTTGGGGATACCCAGTTGCGAGGCGTCCATATCCCACTGCAGGACATCGTCGGCCAATACCTTATCCCCACTTCGCAGCCCCTCCTTGAG
The DNA here is from genome assembly GCA_011046055.1 of Sediminispirochaeta sp. Classification (GTDB taxonomy): domain Bacteria; phylum Spirochaetota; class Spirochaetia; order DSM-16054; family Sediminispirochaetaceae; genus DSBN01. The sequence continues at coordinate 13,860 of DSBN01000258.1, forward strand.
CCCTCCGCCTATTCCGGCAAAGAGGATCATCCGCGGACGGTACCTATCGCAGAGGTACTGGCAGCTCAACGCAGTGAGAGTGATTCCCACCCCGGTCCAAGCCACCAGCAGATCCCGCCCTTCAAAACGGCCCATGGATATCCGTCCTCCCCCCCAGGGGTCCCGGCGCCGCTCTTCCAGCAAATCAAAACTGTGATAGATCTCCGCCTGGGAGGGAGCCAAAAGGGCTATCGGTCCCGTGGAGCCAGCATCCTCCCGTGCTTCTCGGTCTATCCTTGACACCACTTTCTCACCGCCTCGCTGAAACCCGCCTCAGAGCAGGGAGCCACCGTCTCGAAGCGCCGCCGTAGCTGCTCGGGAGCGTCGTCGACCACGAAGGCGTGTCTGGCCCATTCCAGCATATGCAGATCGTTGAAGTCGTTCCCAATGACCATCACCCGCTCCACGGGGATGCCCAGACGACGGCTCAGCCACTCGACCCCAGCGGCTTTGTGGGAACCCGCGGGGAAAAGCTCGATCCACAGTGACCGTCCGTCCAATGGAGAGGTACTGCGAATGACACTGAGCTGGGGAAACTCCCGCTCTATACGGTGGTGAATATCCGGATCCCCTGGGACGACCACCACAAACTGAGTTGCCTCCATTTGTCGCACCTGTTGCCAGTTAAAGGGCATGGCGAAATCTCGATACACCGCCATCCGATGAAAGAAATCGGGATTCTCTCCGCCGTGGTGGTAATAGTGGAAATAGTGGTTGTCCGGTATCGGATGGTGCAGCATGAAATCCAACTTCAGCTCGATGAGCCGCCGGCATACCTCCTCCGTCACAGCAGCTGAGAGTACCCTTCGACGGAGAAGCTCTTCTTTTTTGAAGTCGTACACCCCCGCTCCCGAGGAGAAGACCACGTAATCGATGGGGAAGCTCCGATCGATCACCCGCCTCAGGGACTCCATCGACCTGCCGGTGGCAAAGACCCGGACGAAAGAATCCTGCTCTAGTATTTTCAGCGTCTCCAGGTCCCGGGGGTGAAAGCCCGAGGCGGAGTGGTAGGTGGTCCCGTCGAAATCGCTGACCACCATTGCTTGATATTCGGTATCGTTCATGGGAGTACCTGGTAGCTGCTGCTGGTCAAGGCTTGGTTGAGACTAGCCAGCACCCTTTCAAAAAGCACCCCGTCCCGATGGGGCACCCGATAACCAAAGGTCGCCCGGATGGCCATGGATACGAACTGCACCGACCTTTCGATGGCGATGGGCAGACTGTCCCCCTGCATCAAGCTGCCCGCAAGCACCGAGGCGAAGAGGTCGCCGGTACCGGGGTAGATCGCCGGCACGTAGTCGCAGTCCACCTTCCAGAACCTTCCGTCCTCCCGGTCGTAGGCCAGGACGTTGGAAACATCGGGCTTGTCCTCCAATCGGACGCTGGTCAGCACCAGCATCTTCGGGCCGAGCTCCGAGAGCCGCAGCAGGGTATTCTTGCACTCCTCGATACTGCTGACTTCGAGAAACTTCCGGTCCAACAGCATAGCCGCCTCGGTGGTATTCGGGGTGATGATATCCGCCTTCTCGGTTAGACGGCGCATCTCTCGGACCATCTCTCGGTCGAAGGGACCGTAGAGCTCCCCGTCGTCCCCCAGTACGGGATCGACCATGATCAGCTGTTCCCGTCCGTCGGAGCGGAATTCGTCGATAAAACGGCGCACGATCTCTACCTGATCGGGAGATCCAAGAAAACCCGAGTAGACCGCATCGAATTGGACTCCAAGTTTCTTCCAGTGGTCCGCTATGGGCTGCATGTGACTAGTGAGGTCGAGAAAGTAGTAATCCTCGAACCCACCGGTATGGGTGGAGAGCAGCGCCGTGGGCAGAGGGCAGACTTGAACCCCCATTGTCGACAGGACCGGCAGGATTATGGTCAGGGACGACCGGCCGAAGCCCGACAGGTCGTGAATCGCCGCCAATCTGGGTACTGGTTGTTTCATGACGGACCTCCTTCTCCCATTAATATGCCTGAAAATAGTCGACGATACAAGCCGATGCGGGAAGCCGGAAGATACAGCTGACAGAGCGACCGGAATATGTTAAAAAAAAGCATGGAGATACACCACGATGGTACAGGCATTTTGATCGCCGAACCCGAACGCGATCCCTTGGAAGGCCCGCCACCGAGGCGAGGGGAGCTCCTGGAGGCTCTCAGGGCAATGATACTTTCGGTCTCGGGCTGGAGAAAGGTCTTTAGTTCCGACGGGGATGAGGAGAGTTTCTCCCCCCATATAGACGGCAGCCATAGGTTTCTGGTCGCCGCGGCGGCTCTGGCCTTTTCCGAGGACCTGTTGGAAAAAACTGCCGGCAGAGCGCCGACGGTCTACACCGCCTGCGACGCCCGTCCGACCGGTCCCCAGATCCTCGACGTGATGAGCAGGATCATGTTGGCCATGGGTTTAAGGCTACGGCCTCTTTTTATAAGTCCCGCCCCGGAGCTGATGGCCACGGTCAAGCTGGACGAGCAAGCCGACGGCTTTGTCTACGTCTCGGCCAGTCACAACCCCATCGGCCACAACGGAATCAAGTTCGGCGGCGCCGAGGGCACCGTCTTCGGTGGACAAAGAAGTCGCGACTTGATCACCCGTTTTCGAAGTCTCCTAGAGGATCCTTCTACAATAGACCGTTTGAGCGATCTGAGTGCTCGACTCCCCGTTGCCGAGTACGCCGATCGACTCTCCCAAAGCCAGGAGCTCAAGGAGCGGGCCATGGCCGACTACCGCCGTTTCAGCCGTACGGTATTCTGTGCCACCGATGAGATCCAGCGTCAGGACGAGATCTTTCGATCGCTCACCGAAGCTCTACAACGACACCCGATCGGGGTCGTCGCCGAGTTGAACGGCAGCGCCCGGGGATGTTCTATCGACGGAGATTTTTTACGGGAGTTCGGAGTTCGGGTAGCTCTCTACAACGACCGCCCGGGGGAGGTGGTGCACCGGATCGTACCCGAGGGAGCCGGGCTGGATCTCTGCCGGCAAGTCCTGGAGAGAGCGCATCGGGATGACCCGGCCCATATACTCGGCTACGTTCCCGACAACGACGGCGACCGGGGCAATCTGGTCTACATCAAGAGGAAGGAAGGGAAAGCCTATCCCATCCCGGCCCAGAGTCTTTTCGCCCTAACGGTGCTCTCGGAGCTGCTCTATCAAGAGGAGCTGGCCGTCGAAGCGCTACGCGGAGGGGCGGAACCTCGTCCCAAAGCGGTAGTGGTCAACGGTCCGACTTCGATGGTTATAGAAAAGATTGCCGATTACTTCGACGCCCGGGTCTTCCGCGCGGAAGTCGGCGAGGCCAACGTGGTGAGCCTCGCCGCGGAGCTGCGGCGACGGTCCTACGATGTGCGAATCCTCGGCGAAGGGTCTAACGGAGGGAACATCACCCATCCCGCCGGCGTGAGGGATCCGTTGAACACCCTCTTGTCGATCATCCGTCTGCTGAGTTTTCGAGACCAGCAGGCTCCCTTCCAGGCTTTTCGCCGTTGGTGCGAATTGAGGGGACTTCCCGAATCAACGGCCAGGGACTTTTCGATCGAAGAGGTTCTGTCATCCCTACCTTCCTTCAGCACCACCAGCGCTTACGAGCCTGAGGCTTTGATGCGGATATCCTGTCAGGATCATGGAGTGCTGAAGACCAACTACGAGAAGGTTTTCTCCCGGCAGTGGGAACGGAAGCGTGAGGAGCTGAAAACTACCTACGATATCTGCTCGTGGCGCGAGGTGAACTACGAGGGTACCACTGCCCGCGAAGGAGTGGGACCGGAGTTTCGCAGTCCCGAGGCCCGAGGGGGACTTAAGATAATTTTCAGCAACCATCGAGGAGAGGACAGCGACTTTCTCTGGATGCGCGGTTCGGGAACCGAGCCGGTTTTCCGCGTACTGGTAGACTCGCAGGGCGAAGATTCCGGGAGACACGACTATCTGCTCCAATGGCACCGGAGTATGATCGCCGAAGCCGACGAGCTCTCAACTCGCTAGGGTCAATCGAAGCTCTGGAGAGTTTTGCTCTCGGAAGTTTAAGATTTTTTTTTCGCATGCCGCTTCGCGGCTGGCAAAACAATAAAAATAGAAGTGGAGGAGAATCATGAGTATTCACATTGGAGCACAAGCCGGAGATGTGGCCGACACCGTCCTGATGCCGGGAGATCCCCTGCGTGCTCAATTTATCGCTGAAAACTACCTGGAAAACGCGGTCCAGTACAACAAGGTCCGGGGAATGTACGGTTTCACCGGTACCTACCGCGGTCAAAGAGTATCGGTTCAAGGTTCGGGAATGGGGATCCCCTCGATCTCGATCTACGCCCACGAACTGATCAACGAGTTCGGAGTCAAAAAGCTGATCCGCGTCGGCTCCTGCGGCTCGATGCAAAAGGACGTCCATATACGGGACATGGTCTTCGGGATGGCCGCCAGCCACGACTCGGGGATCAACGACCGCCGCTTCCCGGCGATGACCTACGCCCCGACCGCTGATTTCGAGCTTCTGGAAAAGGCCGTCGCCGCGGCCCGCAGCAGAGACTATACCTTCCATGTGGGAAACATCCTTTCCACCGACACCTTTTACAACGACGACCTGGAGCTGTGGAAGCAGTGGGCCGCCTTTGGAGTCCTGGCGGTGGAAATGGAAGGGGCGGCCCTCTACACGCTGGCAGCAAAATTCGGCGTCCAGGCCCTGACTATCTTGACGGTCAGCGACCATTTGCTCAGTCAAGAACAGACGAGCAGCGAAGAGCGGCAGAAGACTTTCACTCAGATGATGGAAGTGGCGCTGGAGGCCGCCGTCTCTTAATACAAGCCGTCTCTTGAGCCGATCCAGGCCATGCAGGTCCGCGACGGAGCATATCCGCCGCGGCAGCGGCTCAGTCTCGGATTCGGTACCTGCCGGATGACTCAGCAAGGACAAAGCCCTCCTCCACCAGTTGGTCGAGGGCTTTCCGTATCCTTTGAGCTGAGAAGTCCAGCTTGCCGTGGAGCTTTTCGATCTCCATCTCGCCTTCGGCGGTCATAACAGCCAGTATTCTTCCCCGGATCTGGCGGTTTGAGTTTTCGAAAGGGCTCTGCCTACGGTAGACGGCGCTGCGGCGGTTGGGGTTGACCACCGCGTTTTTCAAATACACTCCGTAGTCCATCATCGCGTAGTACCAGTGACGGGGGTCCTCAGGATCAAGTACTTCGGCGGTTCGTGTAAGTATCGCTTTTTCGGGTACTTTCTCGCTGCGGGGGAAAAAGAAGTGCAGTATCACCCGGCGAATGTTGGTCTCCACGAAGGCGACCGGGCGGTGGAAGACGAAAGCCTGCAAGGCCCCGGCGGTCGCCGGACCGACCATCGGCAGGGAGAGCAGCTGCTCCTCCCGTTCCGGCAGCCTGCCGCCGTAGCGGCGGCAGATCATCTCGGCGCTCCGCTTCAAGCCCAGAGCCCTCCGATTGTAGCCCAGCCCGCTCCAGAGCCGCAGCACTTCCACCGTGGGGGCGGAGGCTAGCGCGGGGAAGTCCGGGAACCGTTCCAGAAAGCGTTGGTACTTTTTCAGCACCCGCTCGGTCTGAGTCTGCTGCAGCATCAATTCGGAGACCATTATCTGGTAGGGATCGTCGGTCTGCCGCCAGGGGAAACTCCTTCCGTTTTCCCGGTAGTAGGTCCAGATCCTCTGCCGCAACAGTCGTACCGCTTCGGATTCGGAGCCGGAGGGAAGAGCGCTCATTTCACCGGCTGGTCGGGTTCGGCCTTTTTTTCTCTCTTCTTTCGGGCCTTCTCGGCGCCCCGGCTTATGCGGTTCCACACCCCGATCAGCCCCATGGCCTTTTTCATCTCCCGAAGGGTGGCCTCGGCTTCGCGGCGTGCGGCTTGGGTGCCTTCGAAGATCACCTCTTCCACCAGCCCGGTTTGACTCTGAAACGCCTGCCGCCGCTCCCGCAGTGGCTCCAAAAAGTTGTTCAGAGCCCGGGCCAGCTTCTCTTTGACCTCCACGTCCCCTACCCTTCCGCTTCGGTAGCGCTCCTTGAGCTCTTCTACCTCTTGTCGGTTGGGGTTGAAAATATCGTGGTAGATAAACACCGGATTTCCCACCACCTGACCCGGGATGTCCGCCCGGACTCGGTTGGGATCGGTGTACATCCGGCCCACCTTTTTCTCGACGGTTTTGGCGTCGTCGGATATATATATGGCGTTGTTCAGGGATTTGGACATCTTGGCGCTGCCGTCGGTGCCGACCAGGGTGGGCACCTCCCCGACCATGACATCGGGAACGGGAAAGACCTCTCCGTAGAGGCTGTTGAAGCGCCGGGCGATCTCCCGAGTCAACTCCACATGGGATTCGTTGTCTTTACCCACGGGGACTAAATTGGCCCGAGGCATCAGAATGTCGGCGGCCTGCAGCACCGGGTAGCCCAGAAGGCCAAAGGGAATCTCGTTGAGGTTGGCCGAGTTGGCCATGTCCTTGATACTTGGC
>DSBN01000144.1 GCA_011046055.1 Sediminispirochaeta sp.
CAGGGAGGCGGAAAAGTGGCGCTCCACGACGGAGGGTCGACCCTCAAAAAAAAGTGACTCCAACACGGTTATTTCCGCCAGCTCCAGTAAGCCCAAGCGCTCAGCGTAGCGAATCCACAGTTCTTGACCCTGAGGATTGTAGCGCAGCTCGGTGAGACTGCTCCTCAAGACCTCCGCGGCTTTATCATCCCGCCCCCCCTCTATCAGCAATCGTATCAGGCTCAACAGGGCCGGCTCGCCGAGCTCCCGCACGCCCGTCCGCTCCCAGAGTGTGAGAAGCACGCGCCTCGCCTCTTCTGAGCCCTCCTCCAGCGCCAGCAGAGCCCGGGCTTTCATCAACAGCATCTCTCGCCGCCGTTCTTCCGAACCATCCGTGAGGTCATTTCCCCCAGAATCACTTAGATAGCGGTCGACGGAGTCGACAACACTTTCGTACTCTCGACGAAGCAGACTCGCTTTTGCGCTCAGATACCACAGTTTTTTCCCTTCACCGGCGTTCCGTCCCGTCTCGATCCTATTTCGCGCGGCTTCGAGGAAAATCTCCGCCGTTACCAGGTCTCCCCCCTCCAGAAAATCTTCGGCGATATAGAGCAGGGTGGTTCCGCTTTCAGGTCCCAGAGGGTCGTCGAGCAGTATCTTGAAAAGGTCTTTTATTCCAGTCTCCTTGCTCAAACCCGCAGCCGCGGCTGGCTTTTCACCCCCGTTTTCCGAACCGTTCCCGGTACACGCACTCATAAGGGCAAGCGTGAGGGAGAGAAGAACTGCGAACAGGAGAATAATCCCGGAGTCGGTGAAAGCTTTTCTTTTCTTCATATAACACCTCCTCTTCTACAACAGCAGCCTCCGGGGCGATCTGCTTCAAAAAGCGGAAAAAAAAAGATAACTGAAGTTTTTTGTATTGACCGGCTTTGTAGCTTGTATTATTGTTGTATTGTACTATTGTTATAGTACAAACAAGCATCTGAGTCACAGGAGTGCGCGTATGGCCCCGAAAAAGGCAGAGGAACTACAGTTCTCCATCGACCCCAACAGCGGGGTTCCATTCTACAAGCAGATCATTCTCCAGATAGAGATGGCCATCGCCGACAGGCGCCTCAAAAGGGGGAACCAACTGCCCACGGTACGCAGCCTGGCTGTAGATCTGAAGATCAACCCCAACACCGTGGCGAAAGCCTATAACCAACTCGAGCTACGGGGAATAGTGAGTACTCAGCAAGGTACCGGTACGTTTATTTCCGACAAGGAGGTCGAGATGGACGATGTGGAGAGAGAAAAAATTCTATCCCAGATAACTAGAGACTTTCTGTCCAAAGCCTCTTCCTACGGGTTCAGCATTCAAGAGATCATCGAGCACCTGAACGAACTTCAGGACCGTGAATAATACAGGAGGTAGAAATGATATCTATTTTGAAAAATCGTTACACCAGAATAAAAAACCTGCCCAGTTTCAGACTGGAAAAGGACATCAGGTTCGGCACCTACTCCTTGCTGATCCTGATTCTCATCGCCGGCGCTGGTATCGGCGTTTTAGAAAGCGTGGGAATGAATTTCTCGGAAGCGGAACTGGAGGGTATCGGAGCGGCGCTGATCGTTTCGGCCTTGATCACCGCCGTGCTGCCCATGTGGAACGTACTGCTCTTCGCCCTACTGGCGGGCTGGTCGCTGCTCTTCTCACTCTCCGCCTCCACGTCTCCCCAAGCCTACCTCATTCCAGCGGCAGCCCTGATGATCGCCTCCACCTCGCAGATCATCTACCACTGGGACAAGGCGGTGATCCTCCGTTTGGGTAAGTTTCAACGGGTCCAAGAGGCGGGCCTCTTCTTCCTCATCCCCTTCATCGACCGTATCGCCGGCCGGGTAGACACCCGGATCAGGGTCACCGACTTCAGCGCCGAGAGGACCTTGAGTATGGACAATGTACCGGTCCACATCGACGCCATCTGTTTCTGGATGATCTGGGACCCGCAGAAGGCGGTTCTGGAGGTGCAGAACTTCCTGGAAGCGGTCACCCTCTCCGCCCAAACCGCCCTGCGCGACTCCATCGGCAGTCACGACCTGAACACCCTGCTCTCCAAACGGGACGAAGTGGGGCACGAACTGCAACGAATTCTGGACGCCAAAACCAACCCCTGGGGCATCACCATACTCTCGGTGGAGTTCACCGATATTATCATCCCTAAGGAGCTGGAGGACATAATGAGCCGCAAAGCCCAAGCCTATCGGGAAAAACAGGCCCGGGAGATTCTGGGAGACGCCGAGATCAGCGTCGCCGAGAAGATGAACCGAGCCAACGAGTTCTACCAAAACAACCCTCAAGCCTTTCAATTGCGGGCCATGAACATGGTCTACGACGGTCTACGCCAAAGTAAGGGCTCGATCATGCTGATGCCCTCCTCGGCCATCGAGGGGATGGATCTGGGAAGTCCCGCCGGACTGGCGGCGCTGAAAAAACTCCAAGATCAGGAGTCACACAACGATCATAACAAGGAAACACAGGAGGAGATAGAGAATGATTGAAGTAACTGGTGTCAAAAAGACCTACCGTTCCGGCGAAACCCTGGTGCACGCCCTCCGGGGGGTGAGTATAAAAATCGAAAACGGCGAGTTTATGTCCATCGCTGGTCCCTCGGGCTCGGGTAAAACCACCCTGCTGAACCTCATCGGATGTCTCGACACCGCCGACCACGGAAGCATACTCATAGACGGAACGGATATTTCCACGAAGGACAAACAGGAACTGGCCCTGCTGCGCCGCCGATCGATTGGATTTATTTTCCAATCCTTCAACTTGATTCCGGTGCTCACCGCCTTTGAGAACGCCGCCTTCCCCCTCTCCCTGCTGGGCTTAGAAGAGAAGGAGATCCAGCGCCGCACCATGGAGATTTTGAAGGAAGTCGGCTTGGGCGACATGGCCCACCGCAAGCCAGCGGAGCTCTCCGGCGGCCAGCAGCAGCGGGTGGCCATCGCCCGTGCTCTGGTCAAGGACCCGCAGATAGTCCTGGCCGACGAACCCACCGCGAACCTCGATTCACGGACCGGTCAGGAGATTTTGGAGCTCATGGAGGGGCTCAACCGCAACCACGGTACCACCTTCGTCTTTTCTACCCACGACAAAATGGTCATGGACTTCGCTCGTAGGTTGGTCCTGCTCCACGACGGTTTGATCCAGAAGGACGAGAGTCAGGAGCCCTCTCTCGGGGCTTCCACAACCCTCGCCACCGGCGTCTCCACGGAACGCCAAGGAGGCTGAGAATGAAATCGCGTCTCTTTTTACTTCGGCTGGCGATGAAAAACCTCTTCCGGCACACGCGCCGAACCTTTATCACCGGTATCTCCATCGCCGTCGGCCTGGCCATGTTCATTTTGATAGATTCACTGTTGGTGGGGATCGAAGAGGACTCCACCCGAAACCTGGTTCTCTACGAGACGAGCTCCACCAGTATCATGAAAGAGGATTACTGGGCGGAGAAGGAGAATATGCCGCTGAAACACAGCATCGAGAAGCCCGAAGCGGTGATAGAGGCACTACAGCCCACTGGCTACTCCGCCGCACCACGGATCAGCTTCAGCGGGGAGCTTATAATGCGGCAGGACCCCTATCCCGAGGACGGGTCGATGCAGACCCGGGTGATCGCCATAGATCCGAGCCTTGACACGGAGGTCTACCTGCTCGACGAGAGCATCAGCCGGGGGCGCTTTTTGGAGCAAGACGAAATGGGGGTGGTAATAGGCGAGTGGCTGGCTGAGGATATCGGTGCCGATATCGGCTCCCCCCTGACCATCATCACCCGTACCAAGAGCGGCTACTTCCAGACCATCGACGTCGAAATCGTTGGTCTGGTCAACACCCCCAACCCCATCGTCAACCGGACCGGAGTCTACATCCCCTTGGAGACCGCCGATTACCTCTTGGAGATGAACGGAGCGGTGACCCAGATCGACCTGAGCTTTCCCTATACCACCGATCTGAAGGAAAGTACCGCGAATATTCAAAGCGCCCTATCCAAGTTGCCGCCATCGACGATGGATGAACTGGCAGTGGTCGACTGGAAGGAGCTGGGCAAAGACTTTGTCGCCCTGGCGGCGGCCAAGAGCGGAGGCACCAAAGTAATCCTCTTCCTCGTTTTCCTCATAGCCGCGGTGGGAATCTCCAACACCATGCTGATGTCGGTGTACGAACGTATCCGGGAGATCGGCATGTTCCGAGCTATGGGGATGAGCGACGGGGAGATCCGCCTGGCCTTTCTGATGGAAGCCGGAGGTATCGGTTTGATCGGAGCGACCGCTGGAGTGCTGTTGGGGGTACTGGTCAATATCCCGATGGTCGAAAACGGGATCGACTATTCCTTCCTAATGCGGGACTTCGATATGGGCTACCGGATCACCGGGATCGCCCGTGGACTTTGGAACTATGGAACGATAGTCAGTGCCTTTGTCACCGGGATCGTTCTGTCCATTGTCATCGCCTTTATCCCCACTTCAAAAGCGCTGAAAATGCAGGTCACCGACGCCCTGCGTTTTCAATAGGAGGAGAGATGAAACTGAGAAAAATCGCCTGGAGAAACATACGCCGAAACGGAAGGCGCAGCCTGCTCTCGATGTCGGCTATCGGTATAGCGGCTATGGCCTTCGTCTTTCTCTTTGGATTCATCGAAGGGATGAAACACGACGTGGCCTACAACATCCACACCTTCGTCAACGGCGAGGTGCTGGTACGCCACCAGGATTTTGCCAAGTACCGACACCTAAACCCCCTCCACTTGGGAGTAAAAAACTACCAAGAACTGGTCTCGAATCTGGAGACCCGACCGGAAGTGGAAATGATGTCGCCGCGAATCAAATTCCCCACCGCCATTTATCAAGAGGGCAACACCTACCGCGCCCAGGGGATGGGAGTCGACTTCAACCACGAGACGGAATACCAGCAGATAGAACAGTACGTGGTTGAAGGACGGCTGCCGCGAAACGGGGAGAACGAGGCGCTCATCGCCTCCGGTCTGGCCAAAGACATGGGTCTAGAGATAGGAGATCGCTTCACTATCCTCACCCAGACCATGGGCCGAGGGATGAACGCCATCACCCTGAACATCACCGGTATCAGCCACTACGACTTCCAGGGCTTGAATGGGAACTTTTTCCAAGCGCCGTTGGATCGGATCCAGTACCTGCTCCGAATGGAGGATTCGGTTTCCGAAATACTGATCAAGCTCCACGAGGACTATACTCCAGAGAGTTTCGCCTCGGTTCTAAAAACGGAACTGCTACAGGGAGAATCGTGGGCGGAGCTGGAAGCCGCCCCATGGACACGGATAAGCGAGACCTACAACATGATCGCCCTGGCCGAGGCCATCTATTACTTGATAGCCCTTTTGTTCTTCTTTCTCGGCAGCACCGTGATCATCAACACCATGATGATGACCGTATTTGAACGGCGCAAGGAGATCGGAACGGTCAGCGCCATGGGGATGACCGGTCCGGAGGTGGTGCGGCTCTTCTTTCTCGAGGCCTTCTACATCTCCGTGATCGGCTCTTTCGTCGGGGTCTTGGTGGGTATCGGGATCACCTACCCGTTGTCAATCTACGGAATCAGCTTCGGCGCGGCCATGGAAGGGGTGGACTTCGAGATGTCCGAAGTGGTCAGACCGATCCTCAACTTCAAATCAACTATTTTCGTCTTCGTCTACTCGAGCCTGGTCGCCTCGCTGGCTTCCTTGATTCCCTCGCGAAAGTCCGCCAAGGTCAAACCCGTCGAGGCTCTCCGGGCTATATAATATAATAGGAGGTATGTATGTATAAAACTACTTATGACCATTGGTCGAAAACAAAGACCCGCCGAATAGTCGGCTTACTAATACTGACGATTCTTTTCTCCGCAGCCGCTGCCCCCCTGTCGGCGATGGACGCGGAGGAGATTATCCAGAAGATGGAAGAGAACCAGGTCCACCAGAGCGCCTACTCGGAGGGCCGAATGATCATCCGCGACCGTTTCGGTGAGAAAGAGAGCAGCTTCAAGTCCTGGGCCCGCGGGGAGGACGAGAGCCTGATCGAGTTCACCAGTCGGCAGGAGCGGGGACAGAAGATCCTACGCACCGAAGATGAAATATACCTCTACTTCCCCGACGCCGCCGAGGTGATCCGCCTCCAGGGGGCGGCGCTGCGCGACTCGGTCCTAGGCTCGGACCTCTCCTACGAGGATATGACCGGCGACAAGGGCCTTTTGGACTCCTACGAAGTGGAACTGCTGGAGGACGAGGTCGTCGACGGTCAGCCCTGCTACCAGATAGACATGCGGGCGGTCTCCAGGGACGTCCCGTACCCCCGGCAGGTGATCTGGGTAGACAAAGAGCTCTTCGCCACCCGCAAGGTCCACAAGTACAGCCTCTCGGGCAAGCTGCTCAAGGAGATGAGGATCCAGGACTACATCACCCAAAACGGAAAGACCTTCCCCGCCCGCTTCGTTGTAGAGGACAAGATGAAGAGCAACAGCTCGACGAGCTTCATCATCGATCAGATAGACCTGGGGGTCGAGATACCCGAGGCTACCTTCTCCCTGCAGGAGCTCACATGGTAGGCAGAGGTTTTCGCGGATCGACAGTGGCTCTGCTGCTGGGGCTCGTCCTGTCGACGACCCTGGCGGCGGACAGCTGGACCACGGTGGAGCTGAAGCTGTACAACAGCTTCACTCGCCTGACGGAGGACCAATGGCAGGCCGGCGGCGGGGGAACCGCCAGTCTGAGATTCGAACAGACGGGCAACCGCAGCGTCCGCTCCCAGGTGGAGCTTTCGGCGGCGGTCTTCCAGGGAGGCGCGGCAGCACCAAACATCGCCACCGTCGACCGAGCCTTCGCCAAGTTTCGCCACCGCTCCTTCCAGGGTATCATCGGCAAGGCCCCCTTCTCCTGGGGGGAGGGCTTGATCTTCAACGTCGCCGACGAGATCTTCGGCAGCGGGGTCGACACCAATCTCAGCCGGAGCAGCTTCGAAGACTACGGGACCTGGATCACCGGCGGGACGCTCTACTTCGGCCCCTTCAGCTTCCTCGAGCTGCTCTATAGCCCCGGCCCTCTCACTGGTACAGATTCTCCCAGTCCGGCTCTGATCGAGGAGAGCCGTGTAGGGGCTCGACTGGTGGGCAAGCCGGCGGGAGTCAAGACCGAGCTGGGCTACCTTTTCGACGGGCAGGGAGACGGGCAGTCCGACTACCTGCACCGACCCTACCTGAGCCTGCAGGGCAACCTCGGTGTGGACTGGCACCTGTCGGCCTCACTGGAGCTGCCTCCACCGGCCCAAGCGGCCGATACCATCGGAGACGCATTTTGGGAGGGACTTCTTTTTACCGGAGGCCTCTACTCCCTCTTGCCGGTGGGCTACGAAGACAGCCTGAGTTTTCGCTTGGAGGGGAGGTTCCGTCCCGACGGCGCGTGGCAGGAGAGCGGGGCTGCCGGAGGCTACGGCGTCTATAGCTACGGTGAGCTGAGCTGGGACCGTTCGGGGGGGCAGAGCTTCTTCGTCAGAGCGCTTTTCAGCCCCATCGACCTCTCGGCACGGCTCTCTCCGGGCTTCAGCTGGAATCTCTTCGAGGGCTTTAGCCTGCTGGGTTTTCTCAGTGTGCAGATCGGCGAGGAGAACGACGAATACCCCTGGGACTCTGGTGATCCCACGGCGCCGGGGCTTGCCCTGATGCTGGGCTCTTCGATAATATACTAAACATGCAGATTCTTAGTCCCAAAACAGCGCCCAAGGCTCCCCTGCACCTCACCGAAATGGATACGGCAGTGGGGAGCCTTTATCTCCTCTCCGACGCCGAGGCCCTGCTCTACACCGGCTTTGCCGATCCCCGTGGACCCGAGAGTCGAGTCCCCGCGCTCCTCCGCCGGTGGATAAGCAGCGCCTCAGACCGAGACTTTCTTCCCAGCACCGACGAGCTGCAGCAGCGCGCCCGGGAGGAGCTGCGCCTCTACTTCCAGGGACAGCTCCGCGGTTTCTCGGTCCCCGCCAAGCTCTACGGCACCCCCTTCCAGCAGGAGCTGTGGCGGGAGCTGACGAAAGTCTCCTATGGGAGTACGGTCAGCTACGGGGATTTGGCCCGACGGCTCGCCCGTCCCGGCGCCTCTCGGGCCGTGGGCAGCGCGGTGGGTTCGAACCCCCTGTCGATTTTCGTCCCCTGCCACCGGGTACTGCCCCACAGCGGCAGGGTCGGCAACTACGGCGGCGGACCGTGGCGCAAAGAGAAGCTGCTGGCCCTTGAGGGAGTTCAGGCGCATCTCTGATCTGAAACCATTTTCTCGTTCCTCTTCGCCGCAGGATAAAAGTGCAGCTACCGGGTGTGGCTCTTTTCACAAAAGATATCGAAGAGAAATCAGGGGGGAAAATGTGAACTACCGGACTATCCCTTTTTTACATAAAACTGCAGCAGCTGGATGAAATAGTAAATACGTTTGTAAATCTCGGTGATATTGGTCTTGATATCCTTCTCGGTGTACTGCTCTACCTCTTTCCAGTTGGTGATCAGCTCGTGGGGCTTCTTGTCATAATCTTCTAAGACCAGCTTGAGGCTCTTGCCGATCACGATGAGGTTCTGCGCGGTGACCTGTATCAGCCCCAGGGCCTCTTCGTTGGTCTCCTTGAGGATCTTCCGTAGAGCGACCATGGCGTTTTTGTCCTTCTCCGACCGTCCCATGTACTGTTTGATCCTGGCGCCCCGTTCACCCTCGTCGGCCAGGGTTTCGTCAAAACTGATGAGCTTGTCCGAGACCTCCATCACCGTGTGGAAGGCTTCCGAAAGCTGCTGGCTCATCAGGTTGGTGGACCACTTGCCGCGAACCAGCAGCAGGTCCATTAGCGCCTTGATGTCCCGCTTGAAGTAGTCCAGCAGAAACGCCTTGATGTAATTCAAGGGCCTGACGTATATGTACCCTCCGAGCATCTTTTTGGAGAATTTGAGGTTCTCCTTCTCGGTGTAGTTTCTCATCCTCGAAATGGCGGTGGTTCCGAAGACAGCTTTGAGGAGCTGGTCGACCTTTTTGTTCTGCCGTTCGTTGAGAATCTTCTGGACGGACAGCTCGGACTGGGTCTTCACCTTGTTCAGGTACTCCTCGACGATCTTCTCGTTGGGCGGGTAGCTCTGCGGCTTGTAGTAGGGGGCCTTGTCGATATGGCGGACCATCAGCTCGAAGACCTGCTCCTTCTCGACCGCCTCCAAGTTGCGGATAATCTTCTTCCAAGCCGAACGGTTGACTATCTCCGCCTCCTTGTAGGTCTTCAGTATGTCGAACAGCCCGTCCCAGTCGGCGCTGCGACTCATCAAGGGCAGGACCTCCAGAAAATCCTTCAGATCGTCGGAGATATACTCGGCGTTGATCGTTTCGAACTTGGGGTTGTAGACAAAGTCCCGCTCCGGCAGTCCCGAGTCGAACTTTTTGAGGAAAAAATAGAAATCTAAGTTGATAAAATTGAGAAAAATGGTCAGTAGGTTGTAGGTGCTGTCGATCTCCTTGACCTTGTCGCCCTTGAAGCTGGCGTAGAAGTTGATCATCTTCTCCCGCAAATCGTTAGCCAGAGCTTTGGTATCCATAGTCTCGGCCTTTTTTCGGATCGCCTCTTCTTCCAGCTCCTGTCGTATTTCTCGAATCTCCTGGGGCAACGAGTTCTCTATGATCAGCGTCTTCAGGACATTGGAGGCGCGGGCGTGTTCGAGCATGACCTGGGCGGGTCCGATGATCTTGTAAATGTCAAAAAAAAATTTAGCCAGCGCCGGCAGCGCCTCGGAGCTGTTGGTCTTGTAGAATTTGTACTTTTGTTTTTTGAGACTTTTCGCGATGTCCTTGAGCAGGCGCTTCTTCTCCCTTTCGGGATCCATCCCATGAAAGAAAATCGAGAGAATCTTTTGAAAAAAACCCGTTTCTTCTTCAGCAAGGGCGGGGTCTGTCTTCCCGGTATTCAAGCCGGGACCACCTTTTGCGCTCATGCTACCACTGTATTTAAAAACAATTCTGCTGTCAACACCGAGACAGGTCTCCTTGAAAAATCTCTAAAGATCTCATTTTCTCTTCCAATCGCTGGTAGAACGCACCCTTCGGCATAAAATTGAGAGGTGCCTCCCGTCTCTCTCCCGCGGTATCGCAGGTCACCCGCTGAATCACCGTCCGCGGGGGCAGGCGGCGAAGCGCTTCAATCAGGTAGTCCATGTGGCGTAGGTCCGACGGCGGGACATATTCGCCGCAGAGGTACTCGCGAGAGAGAAGGGTCCCCTCGGGGATATTGACGTTGTGGATTTTGACCGCCTCGGGTCCGAGAGCTGCCAAATACTCGATGGTCTCAAGAGTCTCCTCCAGACCTTCACCGGGCAAGCCGAAGATCAGGTGCACGCTGATTTTCAGCCCCGCCTCCCGCAGCAGCCGAAAGGCTTTCTGGAACCGCTCGACCGAATGTCCCCGGTTCACCCGAGAGAGGGTTCGATTGTGCGCCGATTGCAAGCCCAGTTCTACCCAGACGTCGAAGTTTGGGCGTCGATAACTCGCCAGGAGCCGGACATTGGCCGGCGACAGGCAGTCGGGTCGGGTGGAGACGATGAGCTCCAGAAAGTCCCCCTGGGAGAGGGCGTAATCGTATATTTTTTTCAAGACTCGAGGCGGAGCGAAGGTGTTGGTGAACGCTTGAAAGTAGAGAATATAGCGCTCCGCCCCGTAACGCCGCAGGAGAAACTCCCGTCCCCGCTGGATCTGCAATCTGATCAGCTCCAGGCGCTCCTCGCTCAGCTTGGTACCTCGGGCGACCCTTATACTTCGTCCCTCGAAGAGCTCCTCCTGGTAGGCCGCCCGGGAACCCAGTTCGTCGCAGAAGCCGCAGCCCCCGCTCCCGTCGGTCCTCCTATGCGGACAGGTGAAGCCCGCATCCACCGATATCCGGTACACCGCCTGCCCGTACTTCTGCTTCAGATACCTGCTATAGCGAAAAAACCGGGGTTCTTCCATGACTCAACAGTACCCCGGTCGCCGGCACATGATCAAGATCAAAGAGAAAGCAGTACTCCAGCCGAGGGAGTTCAAAACCCAGCGTGTATCCACTCCTTGTGTTGACAGTCCGTAAATACCATACCATAATAATGGTATGGCAACTATGAACAGAAGAACGACTTTCTCTTTAGACTCAAAGACAATCGACAGAATCAAACAACTGGCCGCCCATTGGCACGTATCACAAGCGGAAGTAGTTCGTCGGGCGGTTGAACGAACCGAGCAAGATACTCTCAAAGCCGATGAATATGTCCTCCAGAGCCTCCGAGAGTATCGTGAGGGAGGGGGCATAGCACGGGAAAAAGCGGATGAGTACCTGCAGGAAATCTACGAAGACAGAGAGACTTGGCGAGAATGAAGACAATCCTACTCGATACAAACTACCTTATCAAAACTCTGGTCCGAAGTTCTGAAGAGGGTGATCAGGTCAGACAATGGATCACGGAGGAATTTGAACTAATCACCTCCGCGATATGCTGGTACGAATTCCTTTGCGGTCCCGTCGACGCCAAAGGGGTAGAAATTATGGAGATGCTCGTGCAGGGGAGAATCATACCTTTCACCGGAGATCAAGCTCGTGAAGCTGCTCGTCTTTTCAACAAGACCGGGAGAAAACGAAGTCTTAGAGTCGACTCGATGATCGCCGCAGCAGCGATCATCAACAACGCCGCCCTGGCTACGGACAACAGCAGAGACTTTTCCGCTTTTACGACCCAAGGTTTAGTTCTCTTGTGAAGAATTACTCCTTGGCTTATAGATTGAGATTAGTCTGTTGAGCCGAGACAATATAGTCAGAAGCCTTTTCATGTATTTCGCCCCAACCATAACCTGGATCTTTCAGAAGGTTTGCCCACGGTCGACCAGGATGAAGAACATCCCAAGATGATTTTTTTTGGTTACGGCGCCCCGCTCCAGGGTCGTGATTACCGAATCCATCTATTTTCATATTCCATACTGGATAGAACTTTTCGATCAGAAGCGATTCAGCCAGTGGTATCCAAATATCATCCACCACAAGCTACCTGCAACGGAAGTCCCGCAAATCTATGTTCTCTGCTTGCTCAATGGAAGTAGCATGTTCCGATAGTCGTCTATAGAGGACTTCGCCGGGGTCTGCATCTAGACCAAATCCACCTTTCCTGGCGCCTGCCGGAACCGCCTTGCCGACGTAAATTGGCCAAAGGAATTTTTTGTCACGGTTGTACTTTGCAATCTCCTCATACGCTTTGAAAGTGCCAGTGTAATAAATGGCGTATATTCCAGCTCCAACGAATCGATCCGGAGGAAGAGTAACAACCGGTTCGGCAAGAAGCGCTTTAGCAACGCTTTCACCAAGGTTCCTTTTATGCAGTGGATTGTATGGATCGGAGTTCTTCGCCATTTGTTGTTCCTAGTTGATTTAAAATACTTTTTCCAACCTTTCTTGCAAGTTCTACTGGAACGGCATTTCCGATTTGTCGCATAGCCTCAGTCCAAGATCCCGCAAAATAGTAGTCATCTGGGAACGTTTGTATTCGTGCACTTTCCCTTACAGTAAAATACCTCAGCGTACCATCATCGAGCCGAACCATGTTCTCCCCCCCCGGGACTCCGTGGGCTCCCGCTTTCAAGGTCTTCGAAGGTTCATCCATCAAACTCCCCGTATGACCTGGATACTCTTTTGCGCCAAGACGTAACTCATGATTCGTAATTATATCAGACGCTTGTCGGTCCCGTGGATCCGGCAACCCCACCAGAGCGTCACGAACAGTCCGCCATCGATTCCCTGGGATTCCAGTTAACACATAATCGTGTCGCAGCCTGTCTATACGTTTTCGATAACGTTTGGGAATTTCGGGTATAAGACGTTTGGGTATACGATGTTCGTCCCAGTAGCTGCCATCGACCCATTGACTCCACAGAAGAGCATCTAAAGAGTTTGTAGTCTCCGGGAAAGACCATTCAAGTTCGAGATCATCTCTGAAACCAACAATGAACACACGGTATCTCGTTTGCGGAACGCCATAGTCTGCCGCGTTTAGGAGACGGAACACCACGTTGTAGGAAAGCCCTCCGCCACGACCAGAGGTCTGCATTCTTTCAAGACGTTCTAAATGTGCCTCCACTGATTCACTATCCGCTCGTACTACATCTGGAAACGTAAGTTGAAGGAGGATGTAGTTAAAATACGTAGAAAAAGACGTTCGTAATAGTCCTTTCACGTTCTCGAAAACAAACGCCTGAGGTCTGGTCTCGCGTACAGCTCGAACAGCTTCAGGAAAAAGATCTCGGCGGTCTTTTGGACCTGCGTGTTTTCCACCAAGTGAGAAAGGCTGACACGGCGGTCCGCCAGCGACAAGTCGTACTTGTGCATTTGAAAGCGCGTCGTATCTGATTTCCCTTACATCACCTGAGACGAGGTTCCACAAGCTGTCTCGGTTTTGCTTTGGCTCTAGGTTAAGTCGAAGTGTAGCGGTTGCATTCTTGTCACGCTCGACAAGCGCTACATGGTGAAATCCAGATTCTTCAAGACCAAGGGCAAGTCCCCCTGCTCCCGAGAATAGCTCAATGGAGGGCACATTGTTATTCATTGAAGAAACTCCCTGATACTCTTTCCAATCTCTTCAAGGTTCCGCAATTCACATTCCCAAATCGTCATATGCTTCCAGCCCAATGATTCGAGCTGAGCTCTAACTTCATGATCGCGCCGTACGTTTCTTTGAAGCTTTGGCAGCCAGAAGTCTAAACGAGACTTAGGGAGATTATAGGTTCCACAATCATGGAGGTGCCAGAAACACCCATTCACGAAAATCACCTTGCCTCGTGATTTGAATACCAGATCCGGTTTACCCGGTAATTTGGCGTCATGAAGCCTGTAACGGTAGCCCATTCCATAAATGAGTCGCCGTATCGTCATTTCCAACTTCGTATCTGCATTTTTAACTAGCGACATTCGATGGCTGCGTTCCGCAACCGTCAAAAAATCGCGGCTTTCCTCTTGCTCAGAATAGCCTTTATTCACCTTACTCGAGTCGATCCGCCTCACGTGGTTTATTATAACAGCAGAGCCGGTTAAATAGCAATCACGGACTCTTACCAATGATATGAGAGTTATCCTGTTATCAAGATATGCGCTATTTATAGTTCAATCAACACCTCGATTGACAAGCGCGGGTGAAAGCCGTAAGGTAGGGATCGATGAACAAACCCGCTTATCTAATAGTTTCGGCAATACTACTTCTGAGCTTTTTTCTAACCTCCTGTCAGGAAGAGGAGGTCTCCACGGCGGTTCTCTGCACCAACAGAGCCGAGTTCACCGCTTATGCCGAAACCTTCAACACCATCCAGGACGAGCATAGAATCATAATCTCCTACTCCGAGTCCCCCCGAAGCTTTTTCGACGGAGAGAGTTCAGAATGTTCCCCCGATCTGGTGATCGATTCTTTCTTGGATTCTCAACGCTACAGCGGCAAGTTCGCCTCTTTGGAAAGTCTCTTCCTGGAAGAAAAAATCCAGAGCTCCCAATTCTACCCGGCTCTTCTGTCCAGAGGTCGACGGGAAAATCAACAATACCTCCTACCCGTCTCCTTTGACCTCCCGGGCTTGTATTTCAAAGCCGGAGTGGTGGAGCAAGGGATACCTGGCTACGGCATTTCTCTGGATCAGCTGGACGAGCTGAATCGAGAGTTCAACATCTTCAACGACGAAAGGCTGGAGAGACTCGGACTCTCGCTTCGCTGGCAGGGGGAGATGCTTTTTCTGGTGGGCATGCTCAAGGGCAGCAACTTTCGTGAGAGCAACACCGGTTCATTGGTCTGGAACGCCCAGAGCCTGACCGAGTCGGTGGATTTCATCCGCCGGTGGACCCTGGAATCCAACAGGGGAGTAGCAGCCGAACGAGACTTCGCCCAGAAGTACATGGTCGAACCGCATTACAAACTTATAGACCAGGAGAGGATCCTCTGTTCCTACAGCAGCCTTTCGGATTTCTACCTCCTTCCTCCCCAGTCTCGAGAGAAACTCTCCCTCTACTGGCTCTCCGCCGACGATACGATCCCCATCCTCCCTGGACCACTCTACGCGGCGATCCCCCAAGGAGCTCCGGGGATCAAAGCGGCGAAGGTCTTTCTCACTTGGTTTTTCCAAGCTCAAAACCAAGAACAGCTCATCACGTCGGCCCGTGACAAACGCTCCCGCAGCTTCGGTATCGCCGGCGGACTGTCCAGTCTTCCCCAGGTGAATCAAGAAATATTGCCTACCCTCTACCCCGGCTTGGTAGGGAGAATTCCTCAAAGCTCCTACCTGGTTTTTCCAAACCGTCTTCCGCCACACTGGAAGGATATTAAGCACGAAGTTCTCATACCCTGGCTCCAACATCAGGCGATTCGCGAGAATACCGACGAAAGCTTCTCCGAGAGACTCCGTACCTGGCTGCAGCAGCGCCCCTCCAGTTGACCTCCCGCACTGGTTTTTAGTTGACAGCCCAGAAAAACCGTATTAGGCTTTAGACCATAAGATAAGCTAGGAGGTTAGAATGGCCACGGTTAGTTTAAAAAACATTGGCAAGGTCTATGAAGGTGGCGTTAGGGCAGTCGACAACGCCAACATCGAAATCGAAGATCAGGAGTTTGTGGTATTTGTAGGTCCCTCGGGTTGTGGGAAGTCCACCACACTGCGGATGATAGCCGGATTGGAGGATATCACCGAGGGAGATCTCTATATCGACGGCAAAAGAGTCAACGACATCCCACCTAAGGATAGGGATATCGCGATGGTCTTCCAAAACTACGCGCTGTACCCGCATATGACCGTCTACGACAATATGGCCTTTGGTCTCAAAATCAGAAAATTCAACAAAGAGGATATCAAGAAACGGGTAGATCAGGCGGCCAAGATTTTGGATATCGAAGAGCTGCTGGATCGTAAGCCCAAGGCCCTCTCCGGTGGTCAGCGGCAACGAGTGGCCGTCGGACGCGCCATAGTGCGTCAGCCCAAAGTATTTCTGTTCGACGAACCCCTGTCCAACCTGGACGCCAAGCTTCGAGTTCAGATGAGAGCCGAGATATCTTCGCTGCACCACCGCCTCAACGCGACGATGATCTACGTCACCCACGACCAGGTAGAGGCGATGACCATGGCCGACAAGATAGTGGTCCTCAAGGACGGAATCATTCAGCAGATCGGTAGTCCCCTGGAGCTCTACAACGACCCGGCTAACCGCTTCGTCGCCGGTTTCATCGGCTCGCCGCCGATGAACTTCCTCACCGTGGAGGTTACCGAGGCAGGAGGCAAGGTCTTCATCGATGAGGGCAACTTCAAACTGGCCGTTCCCGAGGAACAGGGCCGTCAGCTCAAGGACTACGTGGGCAAGCAGGTAGTCTTCGGCATTCGCCCAGAGGACATGGACTACTTGGAAGAGGAGAAGAAAAACGAGTCCATCAAGGCCACCGTCGGGGTGATCGAACCCCTGGGCGCTGAGATACACGTCTACGTGGACACGGGCACGCACCAGAGTATCGCCCGGGTCAGCCCCAACGTCAGCCTCAATGTCGGGCAGGAGGTCTTCCTCTACCCGCATCTTGAGAAAGCGGTCTTCTTTGATATGGAGACCGAGCTGGCCATCGGTCGCGAGGCCCGCAAACAATCCTAAGAATATCGAGGAATCGAGGTTTAGGAAAAGGCCGCTTTCTTGGAGAAGGCGGCTTTTTTATACCCTCATAAAATATGTACACTCATTTCAACCACTCCTACGAAAAAACAGTAATCACCCTCCACCCGGGAGAGTACTATGTATCCTCCGAGGATATTTACATCGCCACGGTCCTCGGCTCCTGCGTCGCGGTGGTCCTCTACGACTCACAAAAGAAGATCGCCGGCATGAACCACTACATGCTTCCCGGAGATCGGCAGGATGATGCGGAGAAATCCGCCCGTTACGGTATCAACGCGATGGAGCTGCTGATCAACGGTATGATGAAGGCCGGTGCGGATCGACGTCGACTTCGAGCAAAGGTTTTTGGCGGGGGCAACGTCCTGGACACCGAAAGCAACGTCGGTTTCAACAACGTGCGCTTTGCCACCACCTTTCTGCAGGAAGAGATGATACCCATCGACGGCCGCGATACCGAGGGGGTGACCGCCAGGAAGATATTTTGCCACCCCCCCAGTGGGCAAGTCTATCTAAAACGCCTTCACCAGGAGATCTTGAACCAGGTAAGAAAAAGAGAAAGTCATCATCTGGAGAATATTAGAAAAAAAGACTTTTATGGAGGTTTCACCCTATTTGAAAAGTAGTTTGAAAAGGATTATTATTCAACTTGAAAGTATTATTTCAGGAGTATGCACATGGAGTTCAACAACTTCCCCGCTGGACGCAAGGTTTTCTACCTCTTTCCGGAAGGTCTTTTCCACCAGGCGGTGGTCAAGCATATAATCAACCAAGAATACGAAATCTACACCCTCTCCGACTACCGCAGGGGCCTGCCTCTCATCTTCCAGTACAATGGGGCCATAGTATTCCTCAACCTCTCCGGAGCTCCGGATACGGACAAACTTCTGCCGTCGATCAGGGACTTCTGCCGGCAGGGTTCGACCCGCTCTATCGCCCTTTATTTCTTATGCGACGCCGACACTAGCTGTCCGGAAGCACGGAGACTCAGCGAAAGTCTGGACAATTGCAGCTTCCTCACCTACTCTTCCACACCAGATGAAGTCTCCGCGCAGATCGAAGAGATCTTGGAAAATCTCGAGGCTCGGGGTCAGAGGAATTTCGTACGATTCGGGTCCAACAGCAACGAGATCGCCAATATCAGTTTCAAGCGCAAAGAGAAAGCCTTTGCCGGTCGCCTCCACGACATCAGCGCCGGGGGGCTCTCCTTTTCCCTGACCAGCGGCGAAAGCCTCCCCCTACGGGCAAAGCTGAGCCAGGTCACCGTGGATCTGGGCTACCTGGTAGAGGGGCTCAGCGGGACGGTCTCCCTCCGAAGACGGCTGCCCGACGACACTATCCTCTACGTCCTGCTGTTTGACAAGGGTATCGCCGTCGAGACACAGGAGCTGCTGCGCTTTGTGATCCACGCCTCCCTGCAAAGGCAGTTCATCACCCGACTCAAACAGGTCGCCGTCCCGGACTAGCCAAAGGCGCTACCTGTCAAGCTCAAAAAAAAAGCGCGCCGGCGGCGCGCTTTTTTTTACAGCACAATATATATCGATCAGACCTGAGCCACCGTTTTGGCCAGAGCCTTCAAAGCTTCCTGGTACTTCCGCAGAGGTACCGCGATCAACATAGTGATCGGCGAGCCGCCGTAATTCAGTCCCTCCACGTGTATCTCCAGCTCTTCCAGAGCCCGCATGGCGGCCCCGGTGATATGGCTGTTGGAAGTCAGTCCTTCCCCCACCACGCCGATCATCGCCACTTCGGAACCGACCCGGCAGTCATCCGCACCGAGCTCTCTCTTCAACTCTTCCGAAAGCTGCTCCCAGGAGATCTCCTGGTCTTCGGCAACAAAGAGGGTCAAGGTGTCGAAGCCTTTCAACTCGAAATCTACACTCAGCCCCTTCGAGCGCAGCAGCTTCAGCACCTGCCCGGGAAAATCGGGGTACCGGTTGAGCATGAACTTTTCGATCAAGACCTTACGGTAGGGCTTTTTCCCCGACACACCCACAATGGGATCCTTCACACTGTCTCGGTTCAGCACGATGAAGGTTCCCGGAGCCGACGGGTCGTTGGTATTCTTCACGTTGATGGGCACACCGATACTCTTTACCGGAGCTATAGCCTCTTCGTGGAAGACGTTCGCCCCGATGGAGGCCATCTCCCGGATCTCGGCGTAGGAGATCTCCTTGATCGGTTTGGGGTCGTCCACGATCCGCGGGTCGGCCATCAGTATCCCCGAGACATCGGTCCAGTTCTCGTAGACCTCCGCCATCGCCCCCCGGGCGGCGATGGCCCCAGAGATATCCGAACCGCCGCGAGAGAAGGTCTTCAGCTCTCCGTTCACGGTGGCTCCGTAAAAACCAGGCATCACCTTGACCCCTTCTCCCCGCAGACGCTCGGTGACCAAGG
The DNA here is from genome assembly GCA_011046055.1 of Sediminispirochaeta sp. Taxonomy (GTDB): domain Bacteria; phylum Spirochaetota; class Spirochaetia; order DSM-16054; family Sediminispirochaetaceae; genus DSBN01. The sequence continues at coordinate 19,060 of DSBN01000144.1, forward strand.
GGTAGGAGCTCTCGTCGACCCGACCATCGTCGGTCAGCCGCACCACCTCCTGGGCGTCGACGAACTGGGCCCCCAGGAACTCGGCGATCATCAGGGCGCTCAGGTACTCTCCGCGACTGGCGGCGTAGTCGGGTCCGGCGCCGGCGGCGATCTTCTGTTCTATCTCATCCAGCGAATCCTTCAGCGAGCCGGCCACCTGGAGCTCCGAGGCGATCTCTAAAAATCTCTGTCGGATTATTCCGAAGGTCTCTTTGATGGACTCACCCTTCCGACTCAGAGCGTCGCAGGTGTACAGCATGTCGGTGATTTTCTCGTCCTCCTTGTGCCGTTTGCCCGGAGCGGAGACCACCACAACCCTGCGCTGAGGGTCTGATTCGACTATTTTTTTGACCTTTCGTATCTGATCGGCGTTGGCTACGGAGCTCCCGCCGAATTTACATACCTTCATTCAAGCCTCCTATAAACTACTACTTGCTAAATAACTTCTGGGGATATTCGATAAACTTCTCACACCCGTCCTCGGTGACCAAAAAGGGCTCGCTGCACTCAAAACCGTAGGTATCCAGCCAGATCCCCGGCATGAAATGAATGGTCATTCCCGGTTCCAAAACGGTCTTGTCCCCCGGGCGGAGGCTGACCGTGTGCTCGCCCCAGTCCGGTACGTAGTTCAGACCGTAGGAGTAACCGACCCGGGAGGGCTTCTCCACTCC
>DSBN01000365.1 GCA_011046055.1 Sediminispirochaeta sp.
ATCTGGAGATGCTGGGCATACCCTATTCGGGCGCCTCTCCAAGCTGCCTGGCTCTGTGCTACAACAAAGCTCTGGTCAGATCTCTGGCCGAATCCCTGGAGATCCCAGTCCCGCTGGAGACCTACTACAGCCATTCCGACCAGTCGGCCACCATACCGGCGACCTTCCCCGCCCTGGTCAAGCCGAATTTCGGCGACGGCAGCGTCGGAATCAACCAGGAGGCGGTGGTACACTCCTCGGAGGAGTTGATCAGGTATATCGGCTTGCTGAAAAGCCAGTTCAGCAACAAACCTTTTTTGATCCAGGAGTATCTCCCCGGTGCGGAGTACAGCCTTGGTCTCATTGGAAATCCCGGACGCAGCCTCAAGTTCCTCCCCATACTCCAGGTAGACTACAGCCTGCTCCCCCCGGAGCTGCCCAAAATACTCGGATACGAATCCAAATGGCTGCCCGACTCACCCTACTGGCACAAGCTCCGCTATGTCGAAGCCCAATTAAGCGAGTCATTGGCTCGACAACTGCAGGATTACTCGCTCCTGCTGTTCGAACGCCTCGGCTGCCGGGACTACGCCCGCTTCGACTTCCGGACCGACATTGACGGAGTGATCAAACTGCTCGAAGTCAACCCGAACCCCGGCTGGTGCTGGGACGGCAAATTGAACTATATGGCCGGTTTCGCCGGGCTGAGGTACCCCGAACTGCTGGAGATGATCATCAGTACCGCCCAAGAGAGGACAATCTTCACCGCGGAAAGCACCCCCACACAGTGAAAGACATTGGAGTCAATTCTATGTATTACGCGAAAGAGCATCCCTATCAGACCTCGTTTTTTGTCCTCTTTCTTGCCGCTGACACTCACTCCCGCGAAGAGGTCATTGTAAACGGCGACCCCTTGCTCACCTACTCGATCGTCTCCAACCTGGTGAAAAACGCTATTGAGGCTTCGCCCCTAGGCAAGCTTGTAAGCATACACTTAAGCAACTATGGTTCCGTTGAGCTGTCGATCCACAACGAAGGTGCGGTCCCCGAGGCTATCAGAGATTCCTCTTTGACAAGTACAGCTCCTTCGGCAAGAACCACGTACCGGCTTGGGAACCTACAGCGCTAAGCTCCTGAGTGAAGCCCAGGTTTGGCGCATCCAGATGGAGAGCTCCGAGCAGCATGGAACTGAGCTCGTACTCACCATTATAAAATAGCTCTCACGCCCCATAGATGGGACGGTACTTTGGCGCCATCGAGAAGCAGGCGGCGATCGCCTCTTCCATGCTCACCGGATTGGCCACACCCCGCCAGGCAATATCCAACGCCGTCCCATGGTCCACGGAGGTACGAAGGAAGGGGTAGCCGAAGGTCACGCTCACCGTCCGGAAAAAATCGTAGGTCTTCGCCGCCACGTGCCCTTGATCGTGGTAAAGCGAGAGCACCGCGTCGTAACGCCCTTCCAGAGCCTGGGCGAAGACGCTGTCCGCCGGTATCGGCCCGGCTACTCTCAAGCCGCGGTCAACGGCCTGACGGCGGGCGGGAATCAAGCACCGTTCCTCCTCGTCCCCAAAGAGCCCACCGTCCGAGGCATGAGGGTTCAGGGCGGCCAGGGCCAGCTTCGGCACCAGGTAGCCTATCGATCCGAGACAGCGGTCGGCCAGAATCAGGCTCTCCAGGACGCTCTCCCGGTCGATCGCCTCGATGGCCCGTCGCAGCGAGAGGTGGCGGGAGTGAAAGAAGATCTTCATCCGGTCTACTTGGAACATGGTGATCCCCTTCTTCCCGTTGGACATCTGGGAAATCATCTCCGTGTGGCCGATGTAGTCCTGTCGTCCCTCCCGTAGGGCCTCCTTGTTTATCGGTCCGGTGACCAGCCCCGAAGCCTCCCCCGTCAAGCACAGGTCGACCGCGCGGCGGACGTACTCCACACTCGCCCTGCCGGCCAGGGCGCTGACCCTCCCTACTTCGAGCTCCGCCGCATGGCGAATCACTCCGACGTCGAGCACCGGCACCGTTCCCTTTTCAGCCCCGACTTCGTGTACCGACTCCAGACGCTGCAACCGTACCGGTATCGCCAGCTTATCCCTAACCGCCTCCAACACCGCGTAGTCTCCGACCACCACCGCGGTACCAAGACCAGCCACCCTTTCTGATAAAAAGCTCTTCAGAGTGATCTCCGGGCCAACGCCGGCGGGGTCGCCGGTGCTGATAGCGACTATACGGTTTCTCATATTTCTGTTTTCCTCTCTCTTCCCTGCGACTATACCACGGAAATATGGGCGGCTCAATCTGAAAGCTTAGTCTACCTGATTTAAAACTTGACAGCCGACGAAGAGGGTTTATAATTTCATTTAGTCCGATAGTTTCATTGTGTTTCGTTTTTTGAAAGTTTTTGACAAAACCATCGCTATCGAACGCTCGGAGTTGGGAATGTTCAAGAAAAAAAACAGGCTCTCAGTACAGACGGTGCTTCCGGAGAACTTTCAGCAGAATCGGCAATTTCGCCAAGAGATGGACACGCTGCGGTCCCTGGGCTTTGACGGGGTGGAGCTCAATATCGCCCACCCCAACCGATGCAAACTCGGGCCGATACTCGCCTTTCTGGAGGAGTCCGAGTTGCAGCTGACGAACTTCGCCTCCGGTCTGACCGCAAAGACCTACGGACTCTCCCTTTCTCACCAAGACGAGGAGGAACGTCGGCGGGCGGTAGGCAAGGTTCAGGAGATCATCCGCCTCCTGGAGGGCAGCTCGATCGGGATCATCCTCGGTTTTTTCAAAGGTCCGAAAGCGGAGAACCAAGAGACCGCCAGGATCCAGTTCGCCCGTTCCTTCGAAGAACTCCTGCCCCGGGCCGAGGCGGGGAAGGTTCCGCTCATCGTGGAGGCCACCAACCGCTACGAGTCCTCCGTGGCCAACAGCCTGGAAGAGGCCTTCGAGTGTATAAAAAAACTACCCAGCCCCTACGCGAAGATCCTGCCCGATACCTTTCATATGAACATCGAAGAGTCGGATATGTACTCCGCCCTGAGCCGGCACCTTCAGTACTTCGACACGATCCACCTCTCGGACAACAACCGGTACTTCCCCGGATTCGGGGCGCTGGACTTCGAGAGGATCATCCGCCACCTGAGGCATGACGGTTTCGATGGCGGATTTGCCATAGAGGGACAAATCAAAAGGAGCTTCACCGACGACTGCCGCGCCGCCATCGATTTTCTCAAACCTTATCTGAGTTGAAGGAGTATTATCATGGAAAAAGCTTTGCAGGCGGGTATTATTGGCGCCGGACGAATCGGACGGCTGCACGCCACGCATTTGTCCAGCCGGATTCCCGGGGTCAAAGTGAAGAGCATTTCTGACATCATCCCCGAGGCGGCCCGAAGCTGCGCGCGGGAGCTCGATATCCCCCAGGCCGTCGAAGACCACCGCCAAATCATGGAGGACCGGGAGATCGATTTCGTTGTCGTCTGCTCCAGCACCGACACTCACGTTCGGATGATCAAAGAGGCCGCCGCGGCGGGCAAGCATATTTTCTGTGAAAAACCGATCGCCCTGGACCTCGCCGAAATCGATCAAGCCCTCGAGGAGGTAGCAAAGCACAAAGTGAAGCTGCAAGTCGGCTTCAACCGGCGCTTCGATTCCAACTACCGTCGATTGCGCGATCTTGTGGCCGCCGGAGAAGTGGGAGAGCCCCACATCCTGCGGATCACCAGCCGGGATCCGGCTCCCCCGCCGATCGAGTACGTGAAGGTCTCCGGGGGTATCTTTCTGGACATGATGATTCACGACTTCGATATGGCCAGATTTCTGATAGGGGACGAAGTGGAGGAGGTCTTCGCCAGCGGGGCGGTGAGAGTCGACCCGGCCATCGGAAAAGCCGGCGACGTGGACACTGCGGTGGTTTCCCTGAGCTTCCGCAACGGCGCCATCGGTACCATCGACAACAGCCGCCAGGCGGTCTACGGCTACGACCAGCGGGCGGAAGTCTTCGGCAGCAGAGGTATGGTCAGCAACGAAAACAACACGCCCAACCGGGTCCGTTTGGCCAACAGGGAGAAGATATCCGAGGATCTCCCCCTGCACTTTTTCGTAGAACGCTACATCGACTCCTACATCGAAGAGATGAAGCAGTTCGTCGAAGCCCTGCGCCATGATAGCCCCGTGCTGGTAGACGGGTGGGACGGAAAATACCCGGTGGCCATGGGACTGGCCGCCCTGAAGTCCCTGCGGGAACACCGCCCGGTGAAATTGAAGGAGATCGATACTTCTTTATAAACCTCGACGAATCGGCGTCTTTGTCGAGCGACTTCAAAGGTCATTTCATTCTTATAACAGTTCCTTTTCTCACCGCTTCGGCAGCCACAAAAGCCCACTGCACCGCTCGGTAGCCATCCTCCAAACCGACCCGGGGCGGACGGTCTTCGGCGATGCAATCAACAAAATCTTGCATCTCAGCCAGATAAGTGGGCTTCCAGTACTCATAAAACCACTGGGTATACTCCCGGTGCGCTCCGTGTTCGTCCATCCAGGTGATGCGGTCTCGATATGACTGCTCACCGACGCTGATCGCGTGAGACTATCCTTATCAAAACCGGCTTTCCGACGTAGCCCGCGTCTATTTTTTCCTTGACCGCCATCAGCTCCCTATCGAAACGGTGATTGTAGCCCACCTGCAGCCTCATCCTCGGATTGGACTCCACCGCATCCTTGATTCGGTCGATCTCTTCGAGATTCATCCCCATGGGCTTTTCCGTGTAGACGTTCTTCACCTCCGCCTCCGCGGCGGCGCATATTATTTCACAGTGGGTCTGGGAGTTCGTGGAGACGATCAGGCCGTCCAGCTGATCGCTGCGTATCAGGTCTTGGTAGTTATCGCTGACCAGGCTGGGAGCCATCGCGTGCAGAAATTGCTCCAGCTCTTCCGGCACTACACTGCATATCGCCGCGAGTTCGGCATGAGGGATATTGAAATAGATGTTCTCCGCGTGTTTTCTTCCCAAACGACCGAGTCCTATTATCCCAAGCTTTACTTTTTGCACCGTCCACCCCCTTTTGCTATTTTTATCACGGTCCCATAGCGCAGCCATTTACTCCTCATAGTAGCACGGTTTCGTAAACGTTTACAAATTTTTTCTTGCCTTTGCTCCAAAGCTTTGCTATGCTCGAAGTATGAACGTGACCATCAAAGACATCGCCGAGCAGGCCCGAGTCTCCTACGCCACCGTCTCCAGAGCGCTGAACAACAAGTACGGCGTAGACCCCGAGACCCGGCGGCGAGTTCTTTCGGTGGCCAAAGAGCTGAACTACCGCCCCAACGCCATCGCCCGAGGTTTGGTCAGCAACCGGAGCTTCACCCTCGGATTGATTTTGCCGGACGTGACCAATCCCTACTTTCCCGCGGTAGCTGCGGGTATCGAGGCGGGAGCCCAGGAGAGAGGCTACAGCGTCTTTTTGTGCAACACCAACTGGGACACGCGGCGGGAGACCAACTACATCAAGCTGCTCTCGGAGCGACGGGTCGACGGCATCATCCACGCCCCGGTAGGCAACACTTTGAACGAAGAGACCGAGGGGCTTCTGCCCACCGTCTACGTCAGCAACGCACCCAAGAACGCCCGACAGAGCTCGGTGATTATCGACAACATTCGCGGCGGCTACCTGGCCACCAAGCACCTCATCGACTGCGGCTACGAGTCCGTCGGCTTTGTCGGTGTATCGGAGCACGAGACCATGGCCAACAACGACCGGCTGGAGGGCTACAAAACGGCTTTTCGCAGGTACGGCAAGGAGATCAAACAAGACTACATCAAGTTCGGCGACTTTCGGCAGGAGACGGGCTACAAAATTATCCAGACCATGATAGCTGACCGGAGCTATCCGCAGGCTATCTTCGCCGAAAACGATGTACTGGCCATTGGCATCCTCCACGGTATCAAGGACATGGGCCTCCGAGTCCCCGACGATATAGCCCTGATCGGATTCGACGACATCTCATTCTCCGCCTATCAGGAGATTCAGCTGAGCACCATCAGCCAACCCAAGGAGCGCATGGGCAGGCTCGCGGTTGACTTGCTGATCGACGAGATTGAGAGCGGAGACGCAAAAGCCGCTCCCCGGAGGGTGATACTGGAGCCGGAGCTGATAGTCAGAAAGAGCAGCTGCCGAAGCACTGGCTCCGACGAAGAGCTGCTCCCGCGAACCGAAGCCGGAGGTTCGGTGCCAGGCTGAACGGAAAAAGGCGGAGGCGAAGAGAGTAATGAAGCGAGCCTGTTTTCCCCGCCTCGGCCTGTCGGGCTCGCCTTCGCAAACGTTTACAAACCATGCGCCCTGGGCGCGTGTGAATATCAAGGCGCTTCCAATACTTATTTGGAGGCCCTGAAAAAGTTATTTACAGGAGGTCCCCTATGGGAGAAAAAATGAGAGCCGTACGGCTGTACGCCGATTGGGAGCCGAAGCCGGATTTCAAACTGGGTTGGAAAGACGTGGACCGGAAGCAGACCTACTTGGGCAGCAAGGTCTGGAGAAATCCCCGCTTGGTGATCGAAGAGGTGGACGTACCCCGCCCCGGCCCCGGAGAAGTGCTGATCGAAGTCAAGCAGGTGGGCATCTGCGGCAGCGACGTGCACATGGCCCAGGCCGACGAAGAGGGCTACATCTGGTACCCGGGACTGACCGGCTTCCCCGCAACCCTGGGCCACGAGTTTTCCGGAATAGTCCGGGAGGCCGGACCGGGAGCCTTCGACAAGACCACGAACCAAGCCTTCAAAGGGGGAGAGTGGGTCTGCGCTGAAGAGATGCTTTGGTGCGGCGCGTGCAAACCCTGCGCCGACGGCTACCCCAACCACTGCGAAAGGCTGGACGAGATCGGTTTCAACGTCAACGGCGCCTTCACCAAGTACATAGTAGTTCCGGCGAAAGTAGTCTAGAGCCTCAACCCGCTGAGAGACAAGTACAGCGATGAGGATGTCTTTCGCCTGGGCAGCATGGTCGAGCCGACCAGCGTCGCCTACAACGCCGTCATCGAACGGGGCGGTGGGATACGTCCGGGGGACAACGTCGTGATCTGCGGCAGCGGTCCCATAGGCATGGCAGCCATCGCCATCCTCAAAAGAGCCGGGGCGGCCAAGGTCATCCTCTCCGAACCTGAAGCGGGCCGGGCCGAGCTGGGCCGGAAGATGGGAGCCGACCACATCGTCAATCCGATCAAAGAAAACTTCGCCGAAAAGGTTTTGGATATCACCGGCGGTATGGGGGCGTCCCTCTTTCTCGAAGCCACCGGACTGCCGACCCAGGTCTATCCCGGTATCGAACAGGTGATCTGGGAGGGTCGAACCCTGAACAGCACGGTGGTGGTGGTCGCCAGAGCCGACGCGAAGATGCCGGTCACCGGAGAGGTGCTCCAGGTCCGCCGGGCGCGAATCGTAGGCTCCCAGGGTCACTCGGGGCACGGGACCTTCCCCCGGGTCATCGAAGCGATGGCCAGCGGGATGAATATGCTGCCGATGATGACCAAAGAGATCAGCCTGAACGAGGTACCCGACAACATCGTCGCCCTCAGAACCGACCGCAAAGAGACCAAGATCAGCTGCAAAAACCCCGGTGCCTGAGCAATTCTAAATTTGGAAGTCTGATGACTTCCAAATTTAGAATTTGCTTCATTTGCATAGCAATAATTTGTGTTTCTAATTGCTGCCGGTGCCCAAACGCAGCAGACAAAATACAAGGAGGAGAGTATGAGTGAGAGCATGGTCAGGGGAGGTTTCAAGTTCCTCACCACGAATCACCCGATGATAGTATTCGAGGACAACGAAGTGGGGCGTTTGAAAAAAGAAGTTTTCGACGCCCCCATGGAGGAGATAGATAAAATACTCCGGGACTACGAAGTACCTTCGCCCCCGGAGATCGGCAAGGGCGGCTGCTACATCCAGACCACCCCCCGGGCAATAAATATAGAGAAACGCCGCCGCAACGATATTGTACTGGTACCCGTGGGCACCACTGAGAACCACGGCGACCACGCCAACAGCGGGCTGGACACCTTCATGGCCAGCCAGATCTGCGAGGCCGTGCGCCGCTACACCGCCAAAAAGGGGCATGAGGTGAACCTGGCCCTGCCCCCGCTCAACTACGGCGGCCACCCCTACCACCACATGGGCATGCCGGGAACTATCATGCTGCCCCAGGAGACGGTCAGCGAGATACTGATCCACGTCATGCTCGGACTCTGGAACGACGGATACCGCAAGATAATCATAGTCAACAACCACGGTCAGCTCTGGATGCTGGAGAACGCACTGCAGGAGTTCTGCAAGCGCTACCAGCTCCCCGGAATCTACCAAGTCTTGGACTGGCACCGTGCGGTTCGGGAGTTTTTCATCCCCGTAGAGAGGGAAGACAGTCTAGAGACCACCTTCGTTCACGCCGATGAGAGCGAGACCGCCGTCGCCCAGCTGATGTTTCCCGATATGGTCGACATGAAGTACGTCCGTGACGCCAGCGGCGAGACCTTTCTCCCAGGAGGCCACTTCGACACCTCCGTCGACCCCTGGCGCCGGCCACACAAGTGGTCCGAAGGCCAGGGCCATTTCGCCATCGAACAACGGGCCACCCCCGAGGGAGTGGTGGGAAAACCCTCGTTAGCCACACCGGAGAAGGCCAAGCGCCCCATTGCGGCGATACTCAAGTACTTGACCCTGGTGGTGGAGCAGATCTACGAGACCTACCCCTCGGGAAAGCTTCCTCCCATCGAGAAGCTGAGCCTGCGGGACCCCAAGGAGCTGGAGCCCTTCCTCAAGGAACCCTTCAGCGAAGGGTGGAAGTCGGTCTACGAGCTGCCGGCGGTGGGACCCTTCACCAAAGGATAGAAGCGTCGGCAGCACCAAGATTCGAGCAACTCTTATTTGGTTTTGATGTAAAAATTTTTATCTAAAAAAAGGAGCGAGAGGGCCGGTCTCTTTCGCTCCATTTTTTTATTTAAGTGGTACGAAGCTTGGGCTCATACACTCTCATCGCGGAATTGGGCCCTCGACGATCTCCTTCTCCCCCGATGACTGGACTTAGGCGTTGTAGGTCCCCGCGGAGACGTCCTCCATCCCCTCGCCGGTCCAGTTGGTGTGAAAAAACTCACCCCGAGGGCGGTCCACCCGCTCGTAGGTGTGGGCGCCGAAGTAGTCGCGTTGAGCCTGCAGGAGGTTCGCCGGTAGACGTTCGCTGCGGTAGGCGTCGTAGAAGCCAAGGGCCGTCGCGTGGGCCGGCAGGGGAATTCCCATTTCCACCGCCTTGGCCACTACCCGGCGCCAGGGACCCTGGGCCTCATCCATCACCTTTTTGAAATAATCGTCCAACAGCAGGTTGCTCAGTTCCGGGTTACGCTGAAAAGCCTCTTTGATCTTTCCCAGAAAAACGCTCCTGATAATGCAACCGCCCCGCCACATCAGAGCTATACCCCCGAAGTTTAGGTTCCAGGCGTAAGCCGCCGCCGCCTGCCGCATCAGCATGAAGCCCTGAGCGTAGGAGACCATTTTGGAAGCCAACAGCGCTTTTCGGATATCTTCGATGAAGCTCCGGCGGTCCCCTTCGAAAGAGACCTTCGGCCCCGACAGGACCTTCGACGCCGCCGTTCGCTCCTCCTTCAGAGCGGAGATGAACCGCGAGTAGACCGCCTCGGTGATGAGGGTGATCGGTACACCCATCTCCAGGGAGTCGATGGCGGTCCATTTACCGGTGCCCTTCTGCCCCGCCGTGTCTAGGATCTTCTCCACCAGGGCCGAGCCGTCCTGGTCTTTGAAGCCGAGGATCTTGGCGGTGATCTCTATCAGGTAGCTGTTCAACTCACCGCGGTTCCATTCGGCGAAAATCTCAGCCATCTCGTCGGTACTCAGCCCCAGACCGATCTTCATCAGGTGGTAGGCTTCGCCGATGAGCTGGATGTCGCCGTACTCGATGCCGTTGTGCACCATCTTTACATAATGACCGGCACCGTTCTCCCCGACCCACTCGCAGCAGGCCTCCCCGGTCTCTGTCTTTGCCGATACCGCCTGAAAAATATCCTTCACCAGCGGCCAGGCTTTGGGACTCCCCCCGGGCATGATGGAGGGGCCGTGCCGCGCCCCCTCCTCCCCGCCGGAGACGCCGGTGCCGATGTACAGCAGTCCCTTCTCCTCCAGGTATTTGGTCCGGCGAATTGTATCGGGGAAATGCGAGTTGCCGCCGTCGATTATCAGATCCCCCTCCTCTAGATGGGGCAGCAGCATTTCGATGAAGGTATCCACTACCTCCCCGGCCTTGACCATCAACATTATCCGCCGGGGCTTCTTGATACTGGCGACGAAGTCCTCCAGGCTCTTGGTCCCCAGTATTCCGGACCGTCCACGGGCGGCGTTGTTCAAAAAGTCGTTGACCTTGGAGGTAGTTCGGTTGAAGACCGCCACCGAGTAGCCCTTGTCGTTCATGTTCAGTACCAGGTTTTGCCCCATAATCGCCAAGCCGATGAGTCCTAGGTCAGCTTTTTTTTCCATATCATCCCTCCTCAAACTTACTTTTTTCATACCACAGGCCGAGGCCGGGGTTCTTGATAAAATAGAACTCTTCTCCGTCGGGCAGGCGGTTCCACCCCTCCCGCAGCCGCTCGGGATCGTACCTCTCCATCATCGGCCCGAGCTCGCCGTATTGGAAATTGACCCCTTGAACCTCTTCTCTGCTCAGCCCCCCGGGACAGTAGCGGATGCTGAAGCGCCCCTCCGAAGAGCCGTGGATCAGATGGGCCGCCGTCCCCAGGTTGTCCGCCAGGTCCCGGTTCTCCCGTACCGCCTGGAGCACCCTTTCGGTACCGATATACCCGTATTTACGGATCAGTGGGTCGATGGTTCGGTTTTCTCCGAACTCCTTCACCCCTGGAGCAAGAACAATCAACTCCCCGCCGTCGGCCAAAGCCATACGGGTTCGGTAGATCGCCTTGTTGCCCAGCCAGGTACTCCTGAACTCCCTCGGGTCGAGGTAGACCACCACCCTGTCCAGAGGCTCATCCAAAGCGGTCATGTTGACCTCTTGGGCCAAGGCCGCCGCCCGGTGGTAGCACTCGAAACCGTCGCCGATGTAGAGTCCCTTGACGGATAGAGATCCGTCGTCCTCCTGGGCTACCACCGTCAGCACGTAGAGAACTGGCAGACCCGCTCCGAAATGCTCGCTGGCGTAGTTCAGTACCGACCGAACCGGGCTGTCGATGCGGCCCATGATCCGCTCCATGTTGTAGACCGCCCCGAGGAAGTGGCTCTTGTTGATTCCTTCGGTTCCCCCGGTTCCAACGAAGATGTTTTTGTTGTGGTTGGCCATACCGATCACCTCGTGGGGCACCACCTGCCCGATGGAGAGGATCAGGTCGTAGCCGCCGTTCACCAAGCGTCCGTTGACCTGGGCGGGCCAGTCGAAGTCGAGCCGCCCCTCCGAGAGCTCGCGGATGACCGAGGAGGGGACCCTTCCCAGGGTGACCAGCTCGTTCTGCCAATCGTGGACCCGAAAGAGCTCCTGGGGCGTGTTCCCGTACATGGCAGAGATCTCTTCCGCGGTCATCGGTGTGTGGGTGCCCAGGGCCGGCAGTACATCGGTGAGCCCGGCGCCGTAGTAGCGCCACGCCCCTTCGGTGAGGATCCCGGCCCGGGAGTGGAAACGGGTGATATCCGGAGGTACGGCGATCACCCGGCGCCGCGGCCCGATACGGTCCAAGGCTTCATAGAGTCCCTCTATGAGCTCCTCGTTCGAGATATTCTCATTCACTCCGCCCCGTTGGTAGTAGAGCATCGCTTCTCCTCCTTCGGCCCGAAAATCTCCAGCCCGTTACTTCCAGGGCGGACTCTCGGGTAGGTGTCCCTGGAAATCATCGATCAACTCCCTTTCGTAGGCTCCGGCGTAGGATCCGTCGAAAAATTTGTCCAGCGCCTCCTCGTAGAAGCGCTTCCAGGACTCCTCCTCGGCTCCGGGGTTGATGGGGTAAAACAGGGCACCGTTGGCCCGAGCGGCCTTCAGATCGCCCGGGGCGTCCCCTATCATCAGTATCTTCTCCGGATCGTACTTCCCGTCGGCGGCGTACTGGATGTGTTCCGATTTTTTACCCATCTCCTGTCCGGCGATGGCCCGAACGTACTTGGCGATGTCGTGTTCGTTCCACTCCCTCTCCAGGGCTTCGAAGGGGGTTTGGCTGACCACGATGGTGTCGGCCTTTTCGACCATTTTTTGCAGACTCTCCTCGACGTAGGGAAAAGGGGGGAGGTTGCGCACCATTTTGGCGATCACCTGATTCACCTCCAACGACCAGTGGTAGGCCCGTTCGAGGTCGGCGTCGGGCTTCTGTTTCAACTCCTGCTCCAATGCGGGAATTCCGAGCTTGCTCTCCCGCCCAACCCAGTCCCGCAGTCCTTGGAGTTCCGGAATATCCACGTGCCGCTCCCGCACTTCCCGCCGATCCCGGAGGAAGTCCAGGGCATGGAGTACCGCGAGGTAGCGGTTGCAGCCCCTCGTTTTGGAATAGAGGTTGACGAAGTCCCATACCTCACGGGCGAATTTCGAAACCGCTTGCAGATCGAAGTGATTGATAAACTGGGGGCAGAAGCACTCCTTGTGCTTGATCTCCATCGAGTCGAAGGCGCACCCGTCGGAATCAACACCGATGAAAAAATCGTGCTCCCGCGGCAAGTCTTTAAGCGTCTGGACCGGACTCTCCATACTCCTCTCCTTTGTTTACTCAGGGAATCTTTCTTACGAATACTTACGAAAATCGTTCATCTACAAAACTAATATCACGTGATGGGTGACAGGTCAAGTTGACAGAGGCTGATTTTCGTTATACTATGTATTTCGAAAGGAAACGTAAATGGCAATCAACCGCAGACACGAGGACTCCTCAAGATACTGTCCCGCCGACGTTCGGTAAGTGTCGCGGACCTGACCGAACGGCTCGGAGTCTCCGAGGTGACCATCCGCAAAGACCTGACCGTCCTCGAAGAGATGGGCTACCTCCTACGCACCCGCGGCGGCGCGGAGCTGGCCGAGGACAAGGACTTTCTGCGGACTCTGAAGGTCCGCCGCCGGGAGCACCTGCGGGAGAAAAAGTCGATTGCCCGCGTCGCGGCGAGTTTTGTCCGGGACGACGACACGATCTTCATCGATTCCGGCTCCACCTGCACCCTCTTCGCCGAGGAGCTCCGAGAACACAGCCTGCGGGTGGTGACCAATTCCCTGGATGTGATGAATATTTTGGGGGACACCCCGGGCATCACCCTCATTAGTCTCGGCGGCAACTACCGCAAAGAGGCGGGCTCCTTCATCGGCCCCATGGCCGAAGAAAACCTGAAGAACTTCCAGCTGGAAACCTGCTTTCTGGGTACCACCGGCGTCTCCGCGGAGGGGATTTTTTCGTCTCAAAACGTGATCGAGAGCCGACTCAAAGCGCAGGTGCTGGGGGTATCGAGACGTAGAGTGATTCTCGCTGACTCATCGAAGTGCGGAAGGACCGCCTTCTCGGTCTTCGCCCGCCCGGAAGACGTGGATGTACTGATCACCGACTCCGGATTCGCCGGTACGCAAGCGTTCCAATCGATGGGGATCGAAGTCCTCACCGACCTACCTGGATCATAGATTTTTAAAAAAGAGGAGAGCGGCAATGGCAGCATTGAAAGGCAAGGCGATCGTCGCCCAGAGCGGAGGACCCACGGCGGTCATCAACGCCTCGGCCTGCGGGATCATCCAAGAAGCCCATAAGCACCCCGAAATCAGCGCGGTCTACGCGGCCCACAACGGCATTCTGGGAGTACTGAACGAAGAGATTTTCGACCTGAGCAGGGAGAACCCGCAAGATATCGAAGCTCTCAGGAGCGCCCCCGCCGCCGCCCTGGGCTCCTGCCGTTACAAGGTACGCAACGAAGAGGACTTGGAAAAGATCCTCCGGGTCTTCCAAAAGTACGATATCCGTTACTTTTTCTACATCGGCGGCAACGACTCGATGGACACCGCCGACAAGGTCAACAAGCTCGCCGCCGAGCGGGGCTAAGACTTCATCGCCCTGGGCGTCCCAAAAACCATCGACAACGACCTGGCCTACACGGACCACTGCCCCGGCTACGGCAGCGTGATCAAGTATCTGAGTACCATGGTCATGGAGGCCGGACGAGACACCGAATCCCTCTACACCAGCGACACGGTGAACGTGATCGAGGCGATGGGCCGCAACGCCGGCTGGATCGCCGCCGGGACCGCATTGGCGAGACGGGACGAGGAAGATGCCCCGCATATCATTCTGCTGCCCGAACGTCCTTTCACCAAGGAGGAGTTCAAAGATCGGGTACGATACTATCTGGACCGGATAAAACGCTGCGTCGTCGTCGTCTCGGAAGGGGTGAAAAGCCCCGACGGCCGCTACCTAGCCGAACAGGGAGGAAAGTTCGGCACCGACGACTTCGGCCACCGTCAACTCGGGGGCGCCGCGGAGTATATCAAATCGATCATCGAACAAGAAGTACAGGTCAAATCCCGTTTCGCCATCCCTTCGACAATCCAGCGCACGGGTGCGCATTTTGCCTCCCGGACCGACTCGGAGGAGGCGTACCTGGTCGGCCAAAGGGCGGTACAGCTCGCACTGGAAGGGGTGAACGGCAAGATGGTGAGCCTGCAGCGAACGGAGAACGGCCCGTACCGCTGCCAAACCGGAACGGTCGACCTGGCGATGGTAGCCAACGGCGAGAAGTACTTTCCCGATGAGTGGATCTCCCCGGAGGGCTACTTTGTCACCGACGAGTTTCTCCGCTACGCCCGCCCCTTGATACAGGGGGAGGTGAAGCCGCGGATCCAGGATGGTCTGCCAAACTACGTTCGTCTAAAAAAACACTTTATCACTGCAAACTAAAGGGGGTCGGAGGATGGTGCCTTTGAAAATCGATCTGCATGACAAAACAGCGGTGGTCACCGGCGGGGCGGGAGTCTTGTGCAGCGCTTTCGCCAAAGCACTGGCCGAGTGCGGAGCCCGAGTGGCGGTACTCGACCTGCGCAAGGAGGCCGCCGACGAGGTGGCCGAGCAGATCAAGTCCGCCGGTGGCCGAGCCATGGGTGTGGCGGCCAACGTCCTCGAACCGGATAGCCTGAAGGAGGCGGAGGAGAGAATCCGCCGAGCTTACGGGACGGCGGAGATACTGATAAACGGCGCCGGCGGAAACAACCCCAAGGGGACCACCGACCGGGAGTACCTCTACCCCGAGGATTTAGAAAAAAAGAGCGCTCCTCTGATCACCTTTTTTGACCTCGATCCCCAGGGGGTGGAGTTCGTCTTCAACCTCAACTTTTTGGGCACCCTCCTGGCCACCCAGCGTTTCGCCAGAGGTATGGTCGAAAAGGGCGGCGGGACCATTCTCAACGTCTCTTCGATGAACGCCTTCACTCCCCTGACCAAGATCCCCGCCTACAGCGGGGCCAAGGCCGCAGTGAGCAACTTCACCCAGTGGCTGGCGGTACATTTTTCCAAGGTCGGCATACGGGTCAACGCGATCGCTCCAGGTTTCTTCCTCACCGAACAGAATCGCAGCCTCCTCAAAAACGAGGACGGCAGCTGGAACGAACGGGCTGAAAAGATCATCAAGGCCACTCCTATGGGGCGCTTCGGCGAAGCGTCGGAGCTCATCGGAACCCTGCTCTACCTCTTGGACGAGGGGGCATCGGGTTTTGTCAACGGCACGGTTATACCGGTGGACGGCGGGTTTTCCGCCTACGCGGGGGTGTGATAATATGAAAAAAATCATTGAAATACTTCGGGAGAACAATCTCGAGGAGCTGAGTCAAACCCAGTTGGACCGACTCAAGGCCTCGGAGAGGGAGAAGATCGAAAAAGATTCGACCCGCCTCTACACCAGGTCTCTCTATACCAGAGAGGGGATTCTCTACTTCGTCGCCAAGGAGGATGGGGAGAAGAGCCTCTACCTCTGCTCGCATCGAGTCCTTCCGGAGGACTTCACCGGTCAAGTCGAACAATTCGGGGACCTCTTCCTGAAAAAGGCGCCCTTCAGTACGGACAACGCCGCGACGCTGCGGACTGTTTTTCCCTTCACCGCTCCCGTCTCTCTGCGGGAAAAAAGAACCACCATCGGCTGCGGCGACCGCCTGGGAATAGCCTCGGCGGCCCACATTAGAGCTATTCGCAAATATCAAGCCTACCCGGTACTCGCCCAACAGTCCATTCGCGAGCTCAACTTCACCAATCGTACCTTCAAGAGAATAGTCGCCGACGCGGGTTTCCAGGTCTTTCAAGAAGGCTATGAGGATGGATGGGGAGCCGACGGGGACCACCTCAAGAGCATCGAAGACGTGGATACGGCGCTGCAGGCGGGAATGCCGATGATTACCCTGGATCTGACCGAGACCCTTCATCCGGAGGCGGTCCGCTGGGATGAGCCAAAAATCGAGGAGGAGTTCGGCGAGCTGCCCCAGGCAGTACGAAAGCATATCGACCAGGAGTACCGCGACCTGGTCTTCGAGAATAGGGGGGTCACCGTGCGCCTGCCCCGACTGGAGGCGCGCCGCTGCGCGCTGATGTACCTGGACGCCCTCGACTTCGCCGCTCTGATGGATCGCCACATTCGAGAGCACCGGGGAGAGGCCTACGACCTGGAGATCAGTATCGACGAGACCAGCACCGCCACCCTCCCGGGGCACCACCTCTTCATCATCCGTGAGCTGCGGCGACGGGGGGTGACGGTCAACTCACTGGCCCCGCGATTTATCGGTGAGTTCCAGAAAGGTGTCGACTACATCGGGAATTTGGAGGAGTTCGAAGGGCAGTTCGCCGTCCATTGCGCCATTGCCCAGGCTCATGGCGATTATAAAATCTCCATCCATTCGGGCAGTGACAAGTTCTCCGTCTACCCCGCTATCGGCAGATACACTCACCACCGGCTCCACCTAAAAACCGCCGGCACCAGCTGGGTCGAGGCGATCCGTACCATAGCCCGAACAGAACCCGAGCTCTACCGTCGGATGCACAAAAAGGCCCAGGACTTCTTTCCCGAAGCCCTGAAGAGCTACCACATCAGCGCCGATATCAGCGGACTCCCCGATATCAACACGCTGCGGGATTCTCAGCTCGAAGAGTACCTGGATATCTCCGAGTCCCGGCAGATGCTCCACATATCCTACGGCGGCCTGCTGCGCGACTCGGAGATACGGGGGCCCTTTTTCAAGGCGCTCAGCGATCACGAGGAGCTCCACGAAACTATCATACGGAAACACATGGAGAAGCATCTCTCCAAATTGGGGGTGAAAAAGCGATGAGAGATCGGGCAGCGGTCTTTCATAGCTTGGAGAAGTAATCTTGTACGTACCATATCCAATATTTTTTGAAAAACACCACCAGCGGGATGGCGATAAGAACGCCCACGAGCCCGA
>DSBN01000121.1 GCA_011046055.1 Sediminispirochaeta sp.
GTATATGTGCGTATATTTCTTCAAACTTTTCCCTTCCCTTCTCGGTGGTGAAGTGGCTGCGTCGCAGCAGAAGATGAAGTTTCAGCACATAGACCAGTAATTTGACCAAATCAAAGTGATGCCCCACCTCGAGCTCTTCCAGTTTATTCCAACGGGCCCTGTTCAAGACCTCTTCCCCTTCCAGAGGTGAATCTTGAGAAAAGGCCTCACGGGCGGAAAGCACGGTATCGGGGACAAACTCACCCTCACGCAGGTAGCGCTCGGATTCGACACCCTGTTTTTGACCGCGGAGCCGCACCAATTCGTTGCGCAGGGACCGCTCCCAATCCAACCATTTCCGCAGGGTCGGCTCCTTGGAGGCGGTCTCTTCGGGCATGTGTAGTCTGATATCACTGATGAGATCCAGATCATCCTGCTGGATGTTGTTTTTGCAAGAATAGTACAGCTGTTCCAGATCCAGTGGCGGCGGGGAGTTGTACTCGAGAAGGGGCAGACTGGCGATCATGTAGTAGTACTGTCGCACGGTGTTACTCCTCTTTTCGGGCGGCTTCCTTCAAGATTTCGGCGAGCTTGGGATTGAGAAAGGCGGAGAGTATCTCAGCGATTCCCTCGGCGGAAAAGTTGTAATACGCCGAACCATCCTTGTAGGCCAGCTGGAATCCCGCCTCGACTCCCGAAAGGGGCTTGATCTCCATCCCTTGGGCCAGCTGGGCGGACAGCTTGTCCCGCAATCCCTTGTCCAGCTGCTCCAGTTCTTTCTCCGGCAGCAGTAGCTCGACCTGGCTGACGTCCTCATCCCAGTTGTCGAGGAGCTTCTGAATAAAGGTCCGCAGCGTATCGCCCTTCATCTGCTCGGCGGTTGCGGTGTAGATGACCGAATCAAAAACGCTCTGCAGTCTCTTCTCGAGACTCAACAAAAGGTCGCGACCAGCCTGCTTGAGGCTCTCGCGTCCGGTGTATTCCATCCGCCGAACTTCTTCTTCGGCTTCCTTTTTGAGTCGATCCGCCTCCTGCTCAGCATCGGAGACAATCTTCTTGGCCTTCTCTTGGGCCTCTTTGATTATCTTCTCTGATTCTTGTTCGGCGTTTTGAATGCCCTCGCTTTTAATTCTATCTATCAGCTCTTTTAACTGAACGTCCATACTCTCCCCTCTTGGCCTCATGAATTAAAATTGAATCAATATTTATTTACTTATTACACCCTATCCTAAAGGAGGGTAGAAAAATAATCAACAACTTTCGGGCTTTTTTCGTGCTCCATTGCGGCTTATTCATCGTCGATGACGTATTTGAGGATTTTTTCCATTCTCTTTTCGATAAAATCTGGAACCGCCTGGGGGATTCCCGGTAGTCCGCGCACTATCTTCCGCACCTCTTGTACCGCATCCTCCAAAGAATCGAAACCTTCGCGGTCGATTTTCGAGACTCTCTCGGCGATCATCCGGATGACACCCTGCTCCCGTTTGAGCAAGGCGGTGTTCTCGGTCCACACGTAGCCGGTGATCTCATGACGTTTGAACCGCTCCTCCGAGAGCTTGATGAGCATGGTCATGCCGTCCTGCATATCCTGCAGCTCTACCGCCAGTATCGCAAAAAATTTCTTGATCTTGTCCTTCATAATGTCTCCGTTTCGATACTTCTGAACGTTTCCACACCAATAGTAGAGTTTCTTTCCGCCTCACGCAAGCGGTCAAAGCCCAGGAGCCATCTATTTTTCATCCATTTTGAGTTTGACCAGGGTCTTGCCGGTACCGCCTAACTCAGGAGGGGCGAAAGAGAACTCTTGCACCCGGGGGGACTCGGCCAGCAGTTTTCGCACCCCCAGTTGCAGAACGCCCTCACCCTTGCCGTGGATCACTTCGAACTCTCTCAGGTCCTGCAGCAGGGCGTTGTCGATCTGCCGGTTCAGCGTCTCCAGCGCTTCGTCCAGACGTTTGCCCCGCAGATCAAGATTGAAAAGCGCCGCCGGCGGCGGGGTGTCACTGCTGTAGGAAAATGAGACCCCAGTGGATCTCCTTGTTTTTTTTACCCCACCCGACTCTCCCAGGGGCTCCAAATCCTTTTCCGCTAGGCTGATCTTCATAGCTCCCACCTCGACCAGCCATTGGTTTTTCTTGTCCTGGCGGAGTATGGTCCCCTCCCTTCTCCCCGGACCGGTGAGCACCTTCATCCCCGGAACGAATTTGAACTCTTTGCTCTTATTGAAAAGCTCCTCCTCCCGATCCAGGTCCCGCCGCTCCTCGGTGGTACGCTCCTCCAGCTTTTTAATGAACTCCTTGACCTTTTTCGTCTCCTGCCGCGAGACCGCAAGATCGCGGTTTTTGGAGCTGTTGAGCTCGCGCACCAGATTCTCCAATTCGCTCCTCGCCTGGTCCACGAAACGGCGCAGAGCTCCATAGCCCTCGTTCCGCAGTTCATGCTCGCGCTGACGCAGGCGAAGGGCTTTCAGGTCCTGCTCCTTTATCTGCTCTTTCAGCTGCTTCTCTCTCTCGGCCAGCTCCCGTTCCCGTTCTCTGCTCTCGGCCTGCTTGTTTTCCAGCTCCCGGATCATCCTCCCCACCTCGCCCTTCTCGTGGGCGAAATAGTCACGGGCCTGGGCGACAATCGACTCGGGAATCCCGCTGCGGGAGGCGATGTCCAACGCGTGGCTCTCCCCGGGCATTCCGGCAATCACCCTATAGTTGGGGCTCAAAGTAGAACTATCGAAATCCATCGATGCGTTTTGCACTCCGGCGGTGGTGTAGGCGAAGTTCTTCAATAGACTGTGGTGGCTGGTAGCCAGGATGGTAGCTCCCCGGCGCAGGAACTCCTCCAAGATTGCCATAGCCAGGCTCGCCCCCTCCCCCGGGTCGGTACCCGAACCGAGCTCGTCCAGCAGCAACAGAGAACTATCTCCCGCCTGCTCCAACATCCTGGAAATTTTGCTCATATGTCCAGAAAAGGTGGACAGCGACCCTTCGATGGACTGCTCGTCCCCGATATCGGCGTAGATCCCATCGAAGACGGCCAGCTCGCTGCCCTCTTCAGCGGGAATCTGCATTCCGAACTGGTTCATCATCGCCAACAACCCCACCGTTTTCAGACTGACCGTTTTTCCACCGGCGTTGGGTCCGCTGATGATAAGCGCCTGCACTCCTTCTTCGGCGGCAATGTCAATGGGAACCGCCTCATCCTTCAGCAGCGGGTGCCGTGCCCGTTTGAGTACAAAGCCCCTCCGGCGGTACTTGGCCCGCACGCAGTGCCGAATTTTGGCGAACCTCCCTCGACAGAGGTATGAGTCAAGCAGGGAGACCTGGTCGATCAACTCTATGATATCCAACCTCCGCTCCGCGAGCTTCGCACTCAAGTCACGGAGGATCTTGATGATAATCTCGCGGATCTCTTCCTCTACCAGGGCTATGTCGTTGTTTTTGCTCATCACCTCGGGCGGTTCGATATAAACAGTCGCTCCCCGGGCGGAGGAGTAGTGTATGACCCCGTCGACGGTGTTTCGGTACTGACTTTTCAACGGCAGCACCAGCCGTCCGTCCCTTTGGGTCGGAACGTCGCTCTGCCAGCGGTCGGAATTGGACCGAAGGTAGTTCTGGGCGGCCCGGTTGAGCTCCTCGCGGTAGGCGGAGAGTTGCTTCCTCTTGCTCCGCAGCTCCGGATGGCTGTCCTTGACCGAGCCGTCGGGGTCGAGGACTTTGCCGATCTCTCGGGCCAGGGCGTCAAACTCCGGTATCCCCGCCCCCAAGGCCACGAGTTTTTCGTAGCCGTACTCTCCGGCTTTTTTCAAGTATCCCTGTAATCGGCGAGCCGATCGAAAGTAGCGGGCGAAGGCGAAGATCTCAGCCCCCTCCAATACCACCGCCCGGGTCTTCAGCCTCTCGGTGAGCTCGAAAATAGGGGGGAACTCTAGGCCGGGCAGCTCCTCTCGGTTGAGATAGTCGTGAAACTCAGCCACGTAATCGTGGATCTCCTCCAGTCGCTCAGGATCGTACAAGGGCCTCTGCTTTTCCACCAAGTCTCGCCCCTCTTCGCTGAGACAGTACTCAGTGAGCTCCGCGAGTATTTTATGGAACTCCAGCTCCTTGCCGCCGTATTCATACATAGGTTTTACCTCTCTCCTCCAATTCGGAGTATATCCGCAGGTAGCTTTCGTAGCGGTCGGGGTGTATCTCTCCCCGCTGTACAGCCGCTTTCACCGCACAATCCGGCTCGTGGATATGCCGGCAGGGTTGAAAGGAGCACTGGTTCAAATAGCTGAGAAACTCGGGAAAGTAGCGATCCAGACCGTCGTTCTCTTCTATTTTGATCTCCAGGTGCCGTATCCCCGGAGTGTCGATCACCGCGCCGTGGTGGTGTTGGTACAACCGGGCGTTCTTGGTGGTGTGTCTACCGCGGTCGTATTTGAGGGAGACCTCCCCTACATCCAGCTTCAGACCCGGGTAGATGGCGTTGATCAGGGAACTCTTGCCGACCCCCGATTGCCCGAAGTAGACACAGACCTTTTGGGCGCTGTACTCCTTCAACTGGTCGATCCCCTCGCCGGTTTTGATCGACGAGTAAGCCACCGGATAGCCGATTCCACGGTAATTCTCCAGGCGCTCTTCCACCTCCGTCGACACTCCAAGATCGACCTTGTTCAACAGAACGAGGCTCGGAATGTCGTGGGCGGCGATCAATACCCGATCGATGAAGCGAGGCCGAAAGGGAGGATTTTTTCCCGAAGCAACTACCACCAGGAGGTCGATATTCGCCGCCACCGTCTGGAGATTCTGCCGCTTCCTATTCCACCTCATCAACGCGTTGCGGCGGGGCATTCGATCCAGGATCCGCCCCTCCGTATCGCTGTGGACGTCGGTGCTGAATTCCACCTGGTCGCCGGGAGCCAGGGGGTTGTAGACGGTCTCCTTCTGCTTCAACACCTTGCCCTTAATCCGGCAGAGGTACTCCCGGCCTCCCGCGGAGACGGTGAAAATGTTGTTGGCACCGAATAGGATGGTCCCCTTTTGTATACTCACGGCTCTCCGCCCCACTTCAGCCTGTACATTTCGGCGAAGTTCCGGTAGCGCGATTGTTCTTCGTCTCTGCTGGTAAAAAAGAGATCCTCCCGTCTGCTCTGGTCAGTGAATTTTCCTTTTCTCCCGTGCTTCTCCAGAATCCTCCGAACCTGCCGGGCTACTCCATCCCGTGAGTCGATGACTTGCGTGGCTGCCCCGAGCATACCCGATAGGGCCTCCTCCACGTAGATAAAGTGGGTGCAAGCCACCACCAGAGTATCCACTCCTCGGGCACGAAAGTAGTCGACCGCCGGTTGGAGCACCTCCTCCTGCCGCTGAAGGTCGACCTTTGGGTAGTGTTTTTCCACAAATTCGACGATATCTACTCCGGCATAACGGGCCACGCTGCATGATTCGGCGTATTCTCTGATCAAGGAGTCGGTGTACGGATCCTCAACGGTACGCCGGGTGGCTAATACCCCGATTGCGCGGCGGCGGCTGATCTCCGCCGCCGGTTTGATCGCCGGCACTACCCCGACAAAGGGTACCTGGTAACGACGCCGCAACTCATCCAGAGCCACCACCGAGGCGGTATTGCAGGCAATGACCATCAGTTTCGGATCACAGCGATCTATGAGCCTTCCCACCGCCTCCACCACTAGTTCGCGCAGCAGATCATCATCCTTCTCCCCATAGGGGAAGTTGGCCCGATCGGCCATGTACACGTAGTTCTCGTCCGGAAGAAGTTCCCTTATCCGGGCCAGATAAGGGAGTCCGCCGACCCCAGAGTCGAAGACACCGATGGGTTTCGCCGCTTTAGCTGCCTCTTCGTGACTATTCACGTTCGTTCCGCTCTCCATCACGCTATAGAATCGCTCCTCCTCAGAAATAGTACTTGACATCGCCGCTAATGTGAATACTCTAAAATTATGTTTCTTTTCAACAGATGTAAACACGATGATTGTCAGCTCTACGCGGCCGACGAAGAGGAGTACTGCCTCCAGCACGTGGATGACCCCGAGTCATGCGCCGCTCGACTGATCACCAAGATAAAATCCAACAACTACCTCCAGGACTTGAACGCCTCCTCCATGATCGTCGAGGATGAGGATTTTTCCAACCGAATTTTTAAGGTGTGCAATTTTTCAGAAAGTAGTTTTCGCAACGTAGATTTTTCAAAGAGCAATATCGAGCTCTCCTTTTTCCACTACTCTTACTTCGAACACTGCAATTTCCTGGGAGTGGACATCAAATACGCGGTCTTCGCCGGCAGCACCTTTAAGAACTGCAATTTCTCCGAATCGGATATCGTGCACACCAACTTTCTGGGAGTCAAGGCATGGGACTGTAGCTTCGACGACTCCGACCTCTACTATTCCAACTTCACCAACGCCGACTTGCACCAGGTCTCCTTTGTCGATTGCAATCTGAAAAAGACGGACTTCGTTGGCAGTACCCGGGAAGAGGTAAGTTTCAAATACTCCAACTACGAAGAGGCCCACTTTCAACAGGATACTCCGATATGAAGCTCTACTTCCATTTCGCTGTAGTCGGATTCGCCAACACCTATCTCATCGGTCCTCCTAAGGGGGGCGACGTCATCCTGATCGACCCGGGGATCATGGACACCGAACTTTTGAAGCTGATCGAAGGAAACCACTACTACATCCGCTCGATACTGATCACCCACAAGCACGAATCTCATGTGAAGGGTGTCCGTACGTTGAAAAAGATCTACGACGCTGATATCTACTCTTTTTCTCCTTATATTCTGGACTTTCCCTCTATTCCTCTGAAGGACGGTGATGTTTTTAGCTGTGCTTCGGGTATCAAGGTCGAAGTGCTGGAGGTGCCGGGCCATTCGCCGGACTCGTTGGTCTACCACATCGGGGGAATGATTTTCACCGGCGATGTCTTGGCCGCCGGTCGGGTGGGAGGCACCAAAAACAGCTACAGCCGCGCTATCCTGCTGCGGGCGATCAGCGACAAACTCTTTCCCCTGCCGGACAGCACCCTTGTCCTACCGGGGCACGGCCCGCCGTCCACCCTCAAAGCCGAGAAGATGTACAACCCAGACCTGCAGCTGCTACGCAAATAGACCTTCTCCACTTCCGCCGTCCCGTTCAGCGTGCAGCTCAAGCTCGCAACTCCACCAGGGCGTACTTGAAGTGCCGTGGCAGGGGGGCACGAAACTCGCGGCGGTCCTTCGTTCCGGGTAGTCGGATTCGTATGCTCGCGGCGTGCAGCATCAGGCTGTACTGCACGAACTCTCCTCCCGGACGACCGTAGATCGGATCGCCTACGATCGGGTGTCCCAGCGAAGCCATGTGAACCCGAAGCTGATGGGTGCGCCCGGTTTTCGGTCTCAGCTCGACCAGGCACGCTCCCCGGAGTCTTCGCAGAACCCGGTATTCGGTGACCGAGGCCTTACCGTCCGGTCGCTTCCAGGTGAAGCGTTTGCGGTTATGGGGGTCGCGGGCGATGGGGTGGTCGACCACTCCTTGCTGCTTCGGCAGGTGGCCTTTGACCAAGGCCAAGTAGCGTTTTTCTACCTTTTTTTTGGCGAATTGCCGGGCGAGAAAGTTCAACGACTCGGGGTCTTTGGCCGCCACGATTATGCCGGAGGTATCCTTGTCCAACCGATGGACTATCCCCGGACGTGAGCTCTCCCCGCCGAATCGCTCCTCCAGTCCGGCGATGTGATGCAGAAGCCCCTGGACCAAGGTCCCGCTGTAGTTGCCCGCCGCTGGGTGGACCACCATCCCCTGAGCCTTGTTCAGCACGATGCAGTGCTTATCTTCATAGACGATATCCAGGGGCAGTTTCTCCGCCTTGATCTCCGTCGCCGGGGGCGGTCCGTAGCGGATCAACAGGTGATCTTGGGAATGCAGGGTTTTGCTGAGCTTGGCCTCTTTACCGTTCAGAAAGACTTGGAAGTCCCGCTGCCTCATTTGACTTCGGCTGCACAGCTCCAGATACTCGGCGATATACCGGTCGATCCGTAACCCTTCGGCCCCTTCTTCACGCACCCAGACCTCCCGCTCCAAACTATTCTCCGGTTCTCCCAGTTTTCCTCTCTTCTATGAAATAATCCACCAAGGCGATCACCAACGAGAGGGAGATACTCACCCCTATTCTAGCGGCTACGGTCTCCTGCTTGTACACCTCCTTCTGACCGGAGGTGCTGAAAAAAAGAGGCAGGTAGGCCGAGTCGAAATCATTGGCCGCGTAGGCGTAGAGGTCGAAGCCGATCGAACTAAGGAGAAAGGATATGGGTATCGAGCCGAAAAAAATCGTCTCGAATCGGCGCAAACCGTGCGCCCAGTCGGGAAACTCCTCGGGTTTGTACGGCTCGTAGCTATCGCCACTACTTTGAGAAGAAATCGGTACCGCTAAGGCGAATACAAAAACCAGCACCCACACCCAACGTTTCGACGGAGCGTCCATTGGCTAACGAGCTCCAAACAGCGCCGTACCGACCCGCACCATCGTGGATCCCTCCAGGACCGCCCACTCAAAGTCCCCGGTCATGCCCATGGAGAGCTCCCGCAGGTCGAGCTCCGTATAACGACGCCGAGTCTCTTCAAAAAGTTCCCTCAGATAGGCAAAGGCCGATCGAACTTCAGTCTCGTTGTCGGTCAGTGGACCGATGGTCATCAAACCCCGAATCCGCAGATGGGGAAGCTCGGCGATTTTTTCAATATCTCGAAAAAAGAGGTCCCGGTCACGGTACCCGCTTTTCGACTCCTCACCGCTGGTGTTGTACTCAAGATAGATATCCATCTGCTTTTCCGCCGCCGCGCAGCGCTTCTCCAGCTCCCAGGCGGTCTTGAGTTTGTCGATGGACTGCACGCAACGGGCCACATCCACGGCTTTCTTGGCCTTGTTGCTCTGCAGGTGTCCTATTATATGCAGCTCCGCGTCATCGTAGAAGTTGCTGAACTTCTCCACCGCCTCCTGCACGCGGTTCTCCCCGAACAGACGGAGCCCCGCCCGGTAGGCTTCCTCCACGACTTCGCTGCTTTTAGTTTTGGTCACCGCCATCAGTCGGATATCTTCGGCTTTTCGACCCGCCCGCGCGGCTGCCTGCTCAATCCTCCGTCGCACCGCTTCTAGGTTCTTCGCAATACTATCCATGCCACCCATAATACCACCGTCGACGAACTATGAGAAGTACGTTGTTGAGCTCAGAGTCAACCTACGGCTCAATTGAGAAGGACAGCCGAGAATCAGCGAGTATACCATTGTCTCCCTTTTCATTTTTCTTCCAAGATTAGTCAATTCCAACGGGTCTTGATAAACACCTCTTCTATAAATAATATAGCGCAATGAAGCCAAAGAAAATACTCTTAATCCTGCTGACTATCTTAGTTCTTCTTTCGATCATTGGGTATAGGGTCCTTCGCCCTATTCGGGTATCGGTGAAACTCGCGGAGAAGGTCCCCCTCGCCGCTGAAGCTGCAATCAACACCAACGAGCCTTCGCGTATAACCGTTCGTATCTTTGGTCGTGACGGAGAGGATCTGGAACACGATTTTGACTCGGTGTCGAAAAAACATCGAGTACCGATCTTGGGGCTATATCCAGACTACAAAAATCGCCTGGAGATCAGAGCACAAAGCGCCAATGGGGAGACTTTTACCGAAGTTGTTGAGATAGAGACGGAAGCACTACCCGACTACTACCCCGATATTCGAGTTGAACGGTTGCGGTCCGAAGAGATATCCCCGGGGATGCTCTTCATGCACCTGGGACACTACGACGATGAGGGCGGCTTTCACCCCCTGGCCTCGGCGATCGACCGCTACGGCCGGGTTCGATGGTTCTACGACGGTGATTTCGGCCACCTGCTCCGCCGTCTGGACAACGGAAACCTCTTGATCCACCGGGACGACAGCCTGGTCGAAATAGACATGCTCGGTAGGGAGACCGGTAAAACCTGGAGCCTCGAGACCGGGGTGCACCACGACGCGGTGGAGACTCCCGACGGCAACTTTCTCGTCTTGACCTCAGCCCAGGATTCCTTCGACGACGGGGTGGTGGAGATAGAGCGGGGCAGCGCGGATGTAATTCGCGGATGGGATTTTCGCCGGATCCTCGACCCAGAGCGCCCCCGTCAGCCCTTGAACTTGGAAGAGAAGGATTGGCTCCACCTGAACGGAATAGACTATGAGCCCCGCCGCGACTCATTCGTCGTCTCGGGCCGCGACCAGAGCGTGGTAGTCAAGCTCGACCGTAAAAACGGTCAGATCGAATGGATTCTGGGCAACCACCGCTACTGGAAGGAGGAGTTCAAGAATTACCTGCTTAAGCCCGCGGGCGAAGCTTTCGAATGGCCCTGGGGACAACACGCCCCGATGTTTCACCCCGAAGATCCGAACCGGATCCTGATCTACGACAACGGAAACGAACGCTCTTACGACGATCCACTGGGTCCCGAGGAGAGCTACTCCCGGGCGGTGGAGTACCGAATCGATCCTCAAACCATGGAGATCGAGCAGCTGTGGGAGTACGGCCGACGATACGGCTCTCGCTATTACACCCCCTTCATCGGTGATGCCAACTACCTGGCGGGAGGCAACCGATTGGTATGCTTCGGCGGTATCACCCGCGATTTGGATGGTGCGCCCATGGAGATATTCGATTTCGAGGCCGGTGAGATCAATCGAATGAAGATTTCCGCGGTGATCGTCGAAGTGAGCTCCGATTCTCCGGCAGAAGAGATATTCCGAGTTCGTCTGTACGACGACGATAACAGCTCCTACCGCGGGTATCGCAGCTATCGGGCGGAGAAAATGTCTCTCTATCCGAACTAGAGCTGCATCGAGAGTTTGGCGCTCTCCATTTTTCAAACTAAAAATACTCAAAAAAACTTTTAACCGGTCCCTATATATGGTATATAGTGGTAGAGGTATAAAGGATGAAATATCACAAGAGTGCATATAAAAACACATGGCTACGCACATTGCCTTTTCAAATGGTATTAACGATAGTTTTCTACCTATTTTACGCCTTGGTTTTCGGCCTGAGTATCGTACCGTCGCTGCATCTCGTCTCCATCGGTATTCGTCGCTTCCGTCCTTTTGCAAGTACCGCCTTCATCAATTATCTTCTATTCGGCTTCTACTGCGGTTTTGCCCTATTCGCCTACTACATCAGTTCGATCTTTGTGATTGGTGTTGGAATGAGGGTAAGCTCTTTGGGTATCAAACCGGGCCGTTATCCCGCGGGCTCTCTCATGGTGACCAGATGGATGATTCACAACGGTTTCTATGGGATGGCCAAAACAATGTTTCTCCCCATGATCAAGGGGACCGGTTTCGCCAACCTCTTCTTCCGTATAGCCGGAGCCAAGATCGGCAAAAGAGTCAGAATAAACTCCGGATCGCTGGTGGACTGTTACTTGTTGGAGTTGAACGACAACGTGATCGTCGGCGGAGACGCGATGATCACCTGCCATATAGTGGAAAACAACCATCTGATACTGGAGAGAGTAAAAATAAAAAGAGATTCCCTCATCGGTGCGCGATCCTATATTACGCCGGGGGTAGAGGTCGGTGAAAAAAGTATCATCGGAATCTTTTCTTACATCAGGAAAGGTACCAAAATAGCTCCTCACAGCAAGATCACCAGTCTAGCGGCAATACCACTGCGTCAGGCACGCGAAATTGAGAAGGGACTCGATAAATTTTACCTGCGGCATGAACGGTAAGCACTCGTCTTTTTTCCATCGGTATTGAAGAGACTCACACCCCGTCGGGAAAGAGGAGCTTCTGACTGTCGCGGAGCCTCGCCTCCACTCCGTCCAGTATACGGTGAAGATCTTCGGAGTTTTTGACAAAATCCAGCTCGTCCCCGGGCACCGACAGGACCGGCGCCAGGTCGAAGCCGTCGATCCACTGCTGGTAGAGGCGGTTCAAGTTTTCCAAATAGTCCGGAGCGATATCGGCTTCGAACTCTCGACCGCGCTGGGCAATCCGACGCTGCAGCGTGTGCACCGAAGCCTGCAGATAGATCACCAGGTCCGGTACCGGGAGCAGCTGGGTGAACAGATGGTAGAGCTCCCGGTAGCTGCGATAGTCGTCATCGTCCATCAAACCGCCTTCATAGAGGTTTCGGGCAAAGACCTCGGCGTCCTCGTAGATCGATCTGTCCTGGACCACCGAATGGGGGTCACCGGCCAGGCTGTGATGAGACTTCACCCGGTGGGTCATAAAAAAGACCTGCGAATGGAAGGACCAGCGACGCATGTCCCGGTAGAACTTCTCCAAATAGGGATTTTGTGCCACCGGTTCGTAGTAGGCCTTCCAGCCGAAACGATCGCAGATCATCGACACCAGGGTCGACTTCCCGGCGCCGATATTCCCGGCCACCACCAAATGTTTTTTATCCATTGAAACAATTCCTCAGTTTGATGAGGCGATTATAACAAAGCAAGCCTGGGGAGAAAAGTGATATAGATATTCAGCTCCAGGTCGTTTTTTTTTCCACGCACCCATGGCTTATGATAAAATAAGGGTATGATCGATGTAAAAGATATAGAAATCATCACCTTGAGCGAAAACACCGCCTCCGGCCGTGACCTGCTGGCCGAATGGGGCTTGAGTTTTTTTGTGCGGATAGCCGATAGGCGGTACCTGTTCGATACCGGTCAGGGGATATCCGCCGCGGTCAACGCCGAGGTGCTCGGGGTGGACCTCAGTCGTGTCGAGGCGGTACTGCTGAGCCACGGTCACTACGACCATGTGGGAGGTCTGCCCTCCCTGGCGCGGAAGATCAAAAATAGACCGATTCCCGTCTACGCCCATCCGGATATATTCGCTCGCAAGTACAGCATCAAGCCCCAAGGCCCGCTTTTTGGTGGTATCCCCTGGGGGAGGGACTATCTGGAGAGTCTGGGTTTCGAGTTTGCGCTCTCCTCGGCTCCGCGGTACCTGGAGGAGGACCTGATTCTCAGCGGAGAGGTACCGATGGACAGCTCCTTCGAGTCGGTATCGGAGAAACTGCTCCTGAAGGGCGACGATGGCGCTTTTTCCCAAGACCTGGTGAAGGACGACCAGTCACTGTACCTCCGGACGAACCTGGGGCTGATCATCCTCCTCGGCTGCGCCCATCGCGGGGTGGTCAACATAGTCCGTCACGCCAAGGAACTCACCGGAGAGAAAAAAATCTATATGCTTCTGGGCGGCACCCACCTCCACGATGCGGAACCGGAGCGGGTCGAAAAGACCGCCGAGGCGCTCAAAGAGTTGGGAGTGCAGTGGCTCGGGGTCAGTCACTGCACCGGCGGCCGAGCGGCGGTGCATCTGGCCTCCGTGTTCGAGGCCAAGTTCTTTTTCAACAACGCCGGGACCAGGATAGACCTCCCCTTTTCACCTTAGTTCCCGGATCATCTGGCCGTCCATCCGTCCGGAGATTCTCAATGACTTTCGAGAATCTCTTCGGATATTGGAGTAATCAGCTTCACCAGTTCGTCGAATTTGAAATCGATATCCATGACCGCATAAATCTCCCCTTGCTGGTTGTAGATGGGCAAGGCTATCGTGAACACCAGTGCGCCGGTATATTTGGAAAAAAACAGCTCCGAGCAGTAAACACTCCCGCTGCCAACCACTTCGACAAACCACTGGTGCTGTCGAAAATCCTTGTTCATCAGATTCCTAAAGAGGTTTTTCTCCCCCCGCTGCGTGTGTACCTGGCTGATCCTTCGCCCTTCACTGTCGGTTATCGCCAAAAGCTGGATTGACTTCTCCCGTTTGATTATCTTGTCAAGGATCGGTTCCATCCGTTCCCGATCCAGGGATTGTATCTCCGGAGCCGACGAGACTCCCTCCGAGATGTGGCGGGCGATCGCCCGAGCCTCCTCTTTCACCTGCTGAAACTCCGATTTGAACAGCGAGGGGATATAGTGCTTGGCCTGAGCGATCAGCTCTTCGGGGCTAATGCCGGTGGTTCTGCCACGGGCGTACTGTTCCATGACCCAATCATGGATGTACTTGATCCCCGGGTGCCGCTTGTTGATCGGTTCCAGGGTACCGTCTTTGATCAGGGGGATATTCTCATTCAACCAGCGGGCAATACCGGCGTAGCCGGACTTATCCGTCACGGTCACCCGAATCGGCCGGTTCAGTATTTTACCGGTATCAAAGATATTGTAGATCTCAGGGTTCTTCAGAAGCCCGTCGGCGTGGATACCAGCTCGGGTGGTGTTGAAATCCTCACCCACAAAGGGGTAGTTGGCGGGTATGGAGGCTTTGATCTCCCCTTCGTAGTACTCGGCGATCTCGCTGATCACCCTAGTGTCCATACCATCCGCGGTACCCCGTAGTCCAATGTACTCCATCACCGCGCTTTCCATGGGTGGGTTGCCGGTACGCTCCCCATAGCCCAAGAGGGTGGCGTTCAGAGCCGAAACCCCGTACAACCACGCGGTGGTTCCGTTGATATGGGCTTTGTGGAAATCGTTGTGTCCGTGCCACTCGAGTAGATGAGAGGGATACCCGAGCTCCCGGCGGAAGGCGTGTATCAACTTCGGAATACTGCGGGGCAGAATCGTACCGGGGTAGGAGAGACCGTAGCCCATGGTGTCGCAGAGCCTGATTTTCACCGGGATTCCGCTCTCTTCGCTCAGCTTCAGCAACTCTTCGGCCAGGGGGAGGCAGAAGCCGTAAATATCAGCTCTGGTGACATCCTCGAAGTGGCAGCGTATCCTTATCCCCTTGTCCAGAGCGGACTTGACGATTCGCAGGTAGTGCTCCATCATTTTCGTCCGGTCTTTTTTCAGCTTCAGGTAGATATGATAGTCCGACACGGAGGTCAGAATCCCAGTCTCCTTCAGTCCCATGTCTTGCACCAATTGCAGGTCGTTTTCATTGGCCCTTATCCAGCCGGTCACCTCCGGGAAGGAGTGCCCTTGAGCCAAACATTTCTCTACGGCTTTCTTGTCCCGGTCGCTGTAGAGAAAAAACTCACTCTGCCGAATAATTCCCTTCGGGCCACCCAATTTGTTCATTAAATCATACAGATGGGCGATCTGATCGGGAGTATAGGGGGGACGGGCCTGTTGACCGTCACGAAAGGTGGTATCGGTGATCCAGATCTCATCGGCCGGGTCGAGAGGAACGGTTTTGTTGTCGAAGAGGATTCGCGGCACCTCCGAGTAGGGAAACTGCTCCCTCATCAGTTCGGGTTCTTTTCTATTTTGCATCTCTATCCCGCGATCAGTTCTCACGGTGGCGTTGATTTTGTTCATTCCGCTACCTCCTGAAATCCTCCGTCGAGGCAATTTTGCATTTACCATACACGTTCCATCTTGCAAATGCAACAGAGATACACGTTTTTTACAAAACTTAGCTGTTTTTGTTAATTTTTTGCACTTAATTAATTCTTCAAGAGCATTTTAGACTTTCAAATTTATGATCAGAAGTCTTCTCTGGACCACTTGCTACAGATTTATGATGAGCGAATTACCCAGCCTATCGTCCGTTTTACATTCAGCACCAATCTGTTCTATCAGCGACTTGGCGATTTCCCCTTCATTTCCAAACTCAGTGACTATATATTCATCATGAAAGAATTTCTCTTTCGACACGACTATCAAGACCTCGTCTTTATTCACCAAGCTCCTTAAAGATATCCGGACGTTTTTCTCCTTTGTTTTCATCCTTCCCATTATGTTAGAAATGACAATAATAAGGAGGATCCCAAGAGGCAGAACAAAATCGACGTGCCTTTCTATACTCTCAACTTCGATTGTAAGCCTATGGGTTCCAAAGTTATGCTTTTCAGCAAGGTTAAAACTCAGTTCTTTAACCAACTTACCAACGTCTAACATTTGCCTATCGAAGTTCATAAATAGCTTTTTGTCAGCAACGGTGATAAAGTTCCGGATATCGACGGTGTAAAAGTTCCGCTTTTACGACACAAATAAGGGCGGATAACCTATAGTGGGAAAGACCAAAATACACCACAAAAAAAAACCGCCCAAATGTGTCGAAAGGAAGATCGGATGCATATAGCTCACATCCTGGCCAGAGAAGGCCACAGACAGAAAGACATTGCAGCACAGCTCGGTGTCAGTGACCGTATGGTACGAAAGTATCTGAAAGAAGACTTTGGAGCAAGAGCTCGAAAGAAGCGTCGCAGTATTCTCGAGCCGTTTCACCGATTAATTGATGAGGCGATCGAAGAGAATCCCTACACCAATCTGGTGTTGCTGTATGAGCGGCTCAGGAGGCAGAGGTACGGTGGAGGGATGACGATTTTACGGGACTATGCCCGAGGGGTCAGGGAGCAGGTGATCACCAAAGCGGTGCTGCGCTTTGAAACCGAGCCAGGCAGACAAGCCCAGGTCGACTGGAAAGAGTGTGGAAGCTGGCTTATCGACGGGAGGATGCAGAAACTCTATGCCTTTGTCATGCTCTTGGGCTACAGTCGACGGCCTTTCGTGCTGTTTACCACCAACATGAGACTCTCGACGGTGTTGTTGGCACATTTGGCGGCCTTTGCCTGATTTGGAGCTGTGCCCAGAGAGATACTCTACGACAACATGAAAACCGCATGGCTGAATCAGGGCGGCAGTTGGATCGTAAATCCTGGGCTTCTCTCATTGGCCTCGACCTGTGGGTTTAGGCCTCTGAGGTGTAAGGACCGCCGGCCTCAAACGAAAGGCAAAGTCGAGAGGTTTATCGGCTATTTAGCGCACAACTTTCTCCCGAGAGTGGAGAGCCGGAACGACACTCGAGGAGCTTAACGGCGATGTCGCCGATTGGCTTAAAAGGGTAGATGCGCAGCAGATCGGCGGTATTCGCGGCACACGTGCCGAGAGGTTTGCCGAGGAGAAGCACTATATGAATACCTGGGTACCGGAGGCTGCCCCCGATGTACGGGAGATTGTGGGC
Organism: Sediminispirochaeta sp.; assembly: GCA_011046055.1. Classification (GTDB taxonomy): domain Bacteria; phylum Spirochaetota; class Spirochaetia; order DSM-16054; family Sediminispirochaetaceae; genus DSBN01. The sequence goes on from DSBN01000121.1 coordinate 16,886, forward strand.
CTGGTGGTCTCCAGGGAAGGGAAGTTGACCTATCAGACGAACCGGGACAGCGTGCCTGCCGAGTATATCGGCCAAATGGTTACTCTAAAAATAAATACCCTCAACTACCGTTCTCAGGTATTCACTCAGGAGAATCTGCTGCTGCGTGAGTTTACCCTTTCGCCCAAAGGAGCACGAGAGGTGAACATACGCAAGGAGGATACCGAAATCCTCATAGAGCGTAGGAAAGCCGAACGACGGCCTGCGGTGTAGACTCGCACATTAAATTAGAGGTAAACAGCCGCATCAAACCAGAGCGTTCAGAACCGACCGGACCAACTGTAACCGGCGGCCAGTTGTTTGAACGGAGCCCAGGAGGTCGGTGATGGATA
>DSBN01000056.1 GCA_011046055.1 Sediminispirochaeta sp.
AAGAGGAGGAGATCCGGGAACCCAAGGATTTGGAGGGGCTGGAGGAATTCGATCTGGGCGAAGACTTCGCCCTGGAAGAGGAACCCGAGACCGAAGAGTTCGAAGAAGAGGCCGCGCCACCGGAGGCTGAGAGCCCGGAAGGGGCCGAAGGTGGAGAGGCCGAAAGTGTTGAGGATGTAGAGAGCCTAGAGGGACTGGAAGAGTTCGAAGATCTCGAAGATCTCGAAGAAGCTCAGGAGGAGGGCCCTGAAACCTCGGAAGAGGCCGAGCCAATCGAATCGTTGGAGTCGGGGGAAGAGACGGAGGAGGACTTCTCCCTACCCGATGATCTGCAGATGGACGATGAGCTCTTCGGTGAAGAGGAGCTTCCAGACTTGGGAACCGGTACCGGTGAGACCGAGGAGCTGGAAGAAGCGCCGGAGATGGAGGAGGGAGCCTCAGAAGAGGGAGCTCTCCCAGAGCTGGAGGGAGAGGAGGATTTCGAGCTGCCCGACCTGGAGGAGATGCCCGCCGAAGGGGAGGAGGCGGAGTTTTCCGAGGACTTGGAGGAGGGCGACGAAGGTTTCGAAGTCCTTGGGGAAAGCGACGAAGGACCGGATCTGGACTCCGGTTTGGAGGAGCTCGAGCTGCCCGAAGAGGAGTTTGAAGAGGGGGAGTTCGAGCTCGATGAGTTCAACTTGGGAGACCTGGGCGAGGAGTTTGGGGTACTCGAGGAGGGCGAAGAGAAAGAAGAAGAGCCCGCAGCCTCGGCGGAAACAGCTCCAGAGGGAGCGGAGGCGGAAGAGGTGGTGGAGGTCGAACTGGACGATGAGCAGTTCGACGCTCTGCGTGAAACCTTAGTCACCCTTCCTCGCAACCTCAAACTGATCATCGAGGAGCAGATCGGGGAAAAGGGGCTTTCGGGTAAGGGCTTGAAGAGTATTGTCGACGCCTTGGTGGCGCGCAAGAGTCCGAAAGAGATAGCCCAGATCACCTCCAAAGTAATCGGGCGGAAGATAAAGATACCCAGCCAGTACGAGAAGAAGTCCGGTGCCGAGTTCGAGGCCGAAAAGGATACCTTCGCCTACGCGCTGCGCTACCGAATACTGCCCATGGCGCGGACCATACTCATCAGTACCCTCGTGGTGGCGCTACTGAGTTTTCTCTCTTACCGCTACATTTATCAGCCCCTTTACGCCCTGCACCTCTACAACGAAGGTTATGAACAGCTGCAACAGCGGGAGTATCCCGTGGCCAACGACTATTTCCAGCAGGCGCTGCGGCAGAAGGTGATGAAGGACCAGTTCTTGCGCTACGCCCAGGGCTATAGAGAGCACGATCAGTGGCCCCTGGCCCGGGAGAAATACCAGCAGCTCTTGGATTACTACCCCTACGACAAGGAAGGAACCCTGGAGTGGGCGGGGATGGAGCTGCGAGTTCTGAACAACTATGAACAATCATCCTCATTGCTCGAGGACTTTCTCGATGAAAACCCCAAGGATTACGAAGCCCTGCTCCTGCTGGGAGATACATATTTGGAATGGGGCCGAGAAGACTACGGCAAATACGAGCAAGCCCGATACTCCTACGCGGTGTTGATGGAAAGCTACGGGGTTGAGGACGAGGTGCTCTTCCGTATGCTCCGCTACTTCGTGCGTACCGACAACTTCGAAGAGTCTCTGAATATTAAAAAGCACTACGATCGGAGACCGGAGGTGGAAGTAGATCCCGAAGCCTACGCCGAGCTGGGAGGCTATCTGCTGGAGAAGAACAGGCTCGACGATGTACGGGAGGTCCTGTTCCGGGCCAAGGAGGTCAACGAGCGGCTTCCGGAGATTCACTATCAGCTGGCCCGTTACTTCAAACGAATCAGCGAGTATCGGGAGGAGGAGAAGGCTCTGGAGAACGTGCTGGCTCTGTTACGGGATGAGCCGACTCAGAGCTCGCAGCGTCTGGAGATGCTGGTGGACAGCTACCGACGCTACGGTGAACGGCTTTTTGAGAGCCAGAGGTACTTGGAGGCGCAGACAAACCTGGAGCGGGGGATTCAGCACTACGAACGGGCGAAAGAGCACAAACTGCTGGAACCCAAGGCCAACTTGGGAAAAATATACGCCGACCTGGGAGATATCTACTACTATCAGGGGGGAGATTTCGACCAGGCGGCGGAGCTCTACGATCAGGCCGAGCGAAACCGCTACGACTCCCAGGAGATGAAGTACAAGCAGGGCTTCATATCCTACCGACGGGGAGATTACCGGCGGGCCTTACAGCGCTTTCAGCGTTCGGCGGGTTCTTTTTCCAACAACCCCAATATCATGTATGCCACCGCCAACACTCTCTACCAGCGAGGAAACTACCACAGTGCGCAGGGGTATTACGAGCATCTACGGGAAATTCTCGAGAGAAAGCTGGAAACAGAGAAACCTTTGTTGATCGACGAGCGGCGGGATCATAGGGCGTTGGTGGAGAACTTGGTGAAGGTGAGCAACAACTTGGGAGTGACCTACTACAACCTGCACCGGCAGACCGGTTTGGTTGACCCCCAGTCGCGGGCGATGGTCCAGTTTGCCGAATCGAGCCGTTATTTCGACCGGCTCAGCCGAGTCCCGGAGACCATGGAGCGGAGTGCGTTGACGAACCTGGGTTTCGTCAATCAACGCAACTTTCTCTTTCCCACCCGGGACTTCGAACTCCAGATCTACCCGGATCTTCCCATGGATTTCGAGAGCCTGGAGTTCGGTCCCTAGACGGCGGAACGACCCGGTCTCTTAGTCGACGACCGGATACATCCAGCCGTGTTTGTCTTCGAGCTTGCCGTACTGAATCCCTTTCAAAGTGTTGAGCAGCTGTTTTGAGAGCTCACCCATTTTGCCCTTGTTGAATACGGAGGTCTTCTCTCCGTAGGTGATGGATTCGATGTAGCTGAGGCCGGCGGCGGTACCGGAGACGAAGCACTCCTGGCCTTCGCTCATGGCTTCTTCGATACTGATTCGTCGTTCCTCCGTTTTCACTCCCATATCTTGGGCCAGCTGGAGGATGGATTTGCGGGTGATGCCAGGCAGGATGGTATCTCCCAGTTCCGGGGTCACCAAAGTTCCGTCCTTCAGGAGCACAAAGATGTTTGATGAGGATCCCTCTTCCAGGTAGCTGCGGTGTTCGGCGTCCAGAAAAATCGCCTCCATGTAGCCCTTGGCCTCGGCCTCTTTTTTAGCCAAAATCGGGACCACGTAGTTGGCGTCGCATTTGATCCAACCGGTGCCGCCTTTGAAGGCCCGGATCTTGTCGGTGACGAGAGCCTTGTTGTTGCCCGGTTTGAAATAGGCGCCCACCATGGTCGAGGCGAAGACGACCCCTGGGTGTTTGGCTACACCCAGTCCGATGGCCGGCTCGGAGTAGGAGAAAGGACGAATGTAGATGGACTCGCCGGAGAGAAAATCGTCCTTCTCCCAGGCGGGGTCGTACTTCGGGTAGAATCCGGTCTCTTGGTTCTTGCGCACCACCCCTTTGGCCGCCTCGACGAACATGTCCACCGGAAAGCCCGGGCTCTTGAGACCGATCATGGAGTTGTGCATCCTCTCGCCGTTCTGATCGGGCCGGAAGAGCTTCAAACTGCCGTCCTTTTGAGGAAAGGCCTTCATCCCTTCGAAGCAGCCCATACCGTACTGGGTAGTGTAGTTGACCAGGGGCAGCTCGGGGAAAGAGTTGCGTTGAGCCTGCAGCTTCTGCCGCTCCTCTTCGCTCAGTGCCGCCTCTTCCTCGGGGCTCTTGTGGGGTTTTTCCACATACTCGCCGGTCCAGTGCTCATCTTCGTTGTATTTTCCGATATAGACCCAGGGCAGTACCGCCAGGGTGAATCCTTTTGCCATAATATAGCCTCCTTGTTCTTCTTGAATATATTTTACGAGAGCTTTCGCGGGTGGTCAAGCACAAAGTTTGATATAATGAACAAATATTTGTGATGGGGAACGAAGGCGCTCTTTGCGCCGCGAGCTTTTCTTTGTTATTATTGACAAGGAAGGAGGATAAAATGCTTGATCATGTGTGTATACTCGCCGGCGGTTCGGGGACACGGCTGTGGCCGGCCTCCAACTCTACCCGCCCGAAGCAGTTTCTGCCCCTCCAGGAGGGGAAGTCGCTGCTTCGGCTGACCATAGAGAGGGCTCTCGGGCTGGGAATGAACGGAGATGTGTTGATCATTACTCTGGCCGAGCAGATGGAGGAGATTGTCAAAGAGTGTGCCGCCCTGGATGAAGAGAGCGCCAAAAGGGTCAAGGTCATTCCTGAGCCGGCGGCCAGAAACACCGCACCGGCGATCGCCGTAGCCGCCGAATATATTCGAAGCTACGCCGCGGAAGGTCGGGAAGCGACGACCGCGGTCTTAACGGCGGACCATTTGATCAGACCTCTGGAAGCTTTTCGAGAAGATATGGAGAAGGCCGATGCGCTGGCACGGGAGGGCTTTTTGGTGACCTTCGGTATTCCCCCCACGCGGCCGGAGACCGGCTACGGGTATATCGAAAGTGGAGAAGAGCTTGATCACGGGTACCGGGTCCGCTCCTTTCGAGAGAAACCGAATGCCGAGACGGCGCGGACTTTCTTGGAGCAGGGCAACTACTACTGGAACTCGGGCATGTTTGCCTTTCGGGTCGGCCTCTACCTCGACGAGCTTCGTCGTCATCGGCCCGATATCGGCGAACTCTTTGTCGGGCTGGGTGAAAAGGGCGGGCGCCGGAAGGAGCAGCTCACTGAGATTCTGATGGAGGGAGCTGAGGTGGAGAAGGTGTACCAGCGCAGCCCCAAGGAGTCGATCGACTACGCGGTGATGGAGCACAGCGATCGGGTAGCCATGGTGGCGGCGACGTTCGAGTGGAATGACATCGGCAGCTGGGAAGAGATGTGCGATCTCTACGCCGAGGCGGGGTCCACTGATTCAGAAGCCAATGTCCCGACGGATACGCCCGAATTCGTGGGGGTTGATTCACGGGAGAACTTCGTCTACTCCGATATTCCGGTGGCTCTCTGCGGAGTCGATGATCTGATGGTGGTGCAGAAGAACGGTGTTCTTCTGATCGCCAAAAAAGGGTCGGGTCAAAAGGTGAAGCAGGTGGTCAACGAACTCAAGTCTCGGGGGCGTGAAGAGCTGCTCTGACCTGGGGCTAAACCTCAGGTGGAGAGCCAGTCGGCGTAGCGCTGGTAGTACTGGCTGATTTGGTCGCGATAGGCGCGGCTGATTTTGAGACTCTCCTCGCCGAAAGGGGCCAGGCGGCTGTATAACTCCAGCTCCTTTTTGAAGGATTCTTCGTGGTATGATTCGGTGGCGCCCAGTTCCACCAATATCTCCCTCATCTGAAACCTCTCCTGGACGGCGAAGCTGATGGTGGAGTAGATGCGGACGGCATTTTCGATCTGCTCGTGGTAGATTGGCTCCACCTCGGAAAAATTGTAGCGCTTGAGTATCGGACGATGTTCCTCGGGGCGGTATGACTTCTCTTTCTCGGCCATTAAGTTCTGGTAGGCGCTCTTTATCTTGGAGTTGATTTCGCCGAAGGTCTCCTTGAAGTTTCTCTTGAAACCCTCCGCCTGCTCCTTTGGGATGTTGGGAGCCAGGGAGCGCATCTTTTCCATTTCGCTGTTGTAAACCTTCAGCTGCAGCAGGATTTTTTTCACCTCCGGATTGGTTTTCATCTCCGGTTGTTCCTGAATCAGCTTTCTGACCTCTGCTATTATTGTCTTCATATCCGGTCCGGAAGAGTCGGGGGCATCTTGCTCTTGCTGTTCCCGTCGATCGAGTTTGGTCTCGTCCTCTTCGGAGCGAGGGCTGTACAAGCGCAGTATGCCTTTGGCGAAGAGCCTCTGTACCAGGGGGGTGAAGATGGCCATCGTCGAGCCTTTGATGGTGTCGTTGAGTTTTGTTATCGCTCGGCTGTCCCATTTCAGTGACTTGAGGGGCATCATAATGTGGCGCAGCAGCTCCCGTTTGTACTCAACCACCCCCTCGTCCACGGCGTAACGCAGTCTTTCCGCGGCTTGGGAGAAGTCTTGGGGACGGATCTTGAGAAAATCGACAATATCGTCAGGATTATCGAGGGAATTGCGTATTTCATACCAATCCCCTCTGATTTTTTTTTCCAGTTCGCTCACAGTTGAAATGTAACTCTATCGCTTCGGTTCATCAACGGAAAACGGTGATTTTTTGTCATTTGTGGAGTTTTTCGAGGAGCCAGGCGATATTTTCCCCCAGTCGTCGCATGGTCCTGATGCCCTCCTCGTCCTTCTCGCCGTCTCCGATCTCCTTGGCCAGAGCGATATTCCAGTAGGAGGAGCCGGGGACCACCATGTCGTTGATAAAAAAGAACTGATTGATCGAATGGAGGGCGTGTACCGTACCGGCACGGCGGGCTACGGTGATGTCGGCGCCGATTTTTCTACTGAGAAAGTTTCCGTTGCCGCGAGCAACGTAGCCGGCCCTATCGATTAGAGCCTTGGTCTCGGCGGTGATATCGGAGAAGTAGACCGGTGAGGCGATGATAATCGCGTCGGCCCGTTCCATCTCGTCGATACAGGTGTTGATGATATCGTCGTCGTAGATGCAGCGATCGTTTCCCTCTTCGCGACAGCTCAGGCAGGCCGTACAGCCCCGAACAACTTTGCCCGCCAGGTTGATCACCTCGCAGTGGTGTCCCGCCTCTTTCAGCGGCTCGAAACACTTCCGGATGAAGAAGGCGGTGTTTCCTTCGGGCCTGGCGCTTCCATTGATAGCGAGAACTCTCATTATTTACTCCTTAGCATTCAGTATTCGGTTTCTTGCCCACCGGGGCGGCGTATATGCAGAACTCCTCTTCGCCGTCGACTCGCAGCAGCTGGTCGACTTTTTCCTGATCGAAGGCGCCCACCGCGCAGGTGCCGCAGGAGACCGCTTCGCAGCTCAAATAGAGATTCTGACAGAGATGCCCCGCATCGAGGAGTATCAGACGAGCCGCCTCCGTGTCAAAGGCCCACTCGGAGCGGTAGGGGATCGCCGTCCAGATAAAGCTCACCGCGGCTCCGAAGTTGTGCTGCAGCAGAGCCTCGTCCAGCAGCTCTTCCAGAGGGGCAGAAAAGTCCCCCTCCGGTCGGAGGAAGGCTAGTTGGTGATCCAAAGGCAGGTAGCGGTACAGCCCCCTCTCCAGCTCCTCGACCCGTTGTACGAAGAGGTAGGTCTCGAAGGGCTGCCGTGCGCCGCCGGAGGGAACCGTCCGGAAGGTGACCTTGGAGCTCTTTTTCCGCACTCCCTGACTGGCCCAGAGCAGGTAGGCCAGCTCCTGCAGCTTCAAAGCCTCCCGGGAATACTTGCGGTGACTCTGACGGCGGCCGATGGCGTCGGAGAGACTGAGTTCTTGTCCGAATGCTCTGGTCAGTTCGTCCGGGTCGGGTAGATCGATCAGTCGTGCTCCCGGCTCGAGGTTTTTCTGCATTGGCGGCAAAGGGACCCCCTGCTTGCGGTCGGACTCTTCGCGCTTCAGCTCTGGCCAGCGTGACTTGATGAGATTTCTTTTGTTCCTGATAATGTCCTTGCCCATCGACGCCTCCCTAAAACTTTGTCTAATCGGATTATAGCAATATTTTTACCTGAAGGAGAAGAGGCTATTTTTGACTAAATTACTTCCTGTTTATATAGAAAATTCGGGTGTATAATTTTTTTCCATGAATACCGTGTTTGGTCCCGTCCCGTCTAGACGACTGGGACGGAGTCTGGGAATAAACAACATACCCCCCAAGGTCTGTTCCTATTCCTGCGTGTACTGTCAGCTCGGACGAGCCATCGAGATGAGTATGGTTCGGAGAAAGTTCTACGACCCCCGTGAGTTGATCGAGGAGACCGCCCGACGGGTGCGGGAGCTTCGAGATAAGGGCGAAGGCCTGGACTATGTAACCATAGTTCCCAACGGAGAACCAACTCTAGACCAAGATCTGGGCAGCTTGATCGCGGGCTTAAAAGAGCTCGAAGTACCGGTAGCCCTTATCACCAACTCCTCGTTGATGTGTGATCCGATTTTGAGGGAGGAGTTGCACCAATTGGACTGGATCTCGCTGAAAATCGACAGCGTGGACGAAGCGACGTGGCGGAAAATCGATCGACCGCACAAAAATATCGACTTCAAAAAAATGCTCAACGGGATGAGAACCTTCGCCGAGACCTTCCCTGGAACTCTGACCACCGAAACCATGCTGGTCAAGGGCCTGAACGACGGAGCTGCGGGAGTCGAAGGGGTGGCTGATTTTCTCGACCTCCTCGAGCCGGCGAAGTCCTACATCTCTATCCCCACCCGTCCCCCCGCGGAACCCTGGGTAGAAGCTCCCGACGAAGTCTCCCTGGCCTTCGCCTACAGGGAGTTCAGCTCTCGAGTGGCCCATGTGGAGAACCTCATCGGCTACGAGGGGAACGCATTCAGCTTCACGGGGCGTCCTCGGGAAGACCTCTTGAGTATAACCTCGGTCCACCCCATGCGCCGTGAGGTGGTGGAGGAGCTGCTGCAGAAGAGCAAGGCTTCCTTGGCGCTGCTCGAGGAGCTGCTTCAGTCCGGGGAGCTGGTAGAGGTCGATTTCGACGAACACCGCTACTACGTGAGGGGTTTTCGCCGGTAGCGGGTATGCTGACGCTGGCAATCGTCTTCTTGGGTTCTTTTGGGGCTACCGTACTCAGTTCGATCTCCGGGGGCGGAGCCGCGATATTCAGCCTACCGGTCTACCTCTGGGTTGGCTTGCCCCTGCCCCTGGCGGTGGCCACCAACAAAATCTGCGCGATCTTCTGGACTCCCGTCTCCTCGGTCAGTTACCTAAAAAAAAAAGAAAATCCACTGGCGTTTTCTCATGCTCTTCTCAGCTATCGGCCTCTTCGGCATCTACTTCGGTGTTCGAATGGTGCTCAGCGTCGATCCCTCGGTTTTCAAGCCTCTGGTCGGCGCAATCATCCTGCTGCTGGTAGTCTACACCTATCGCCACAAAGGGCTGGGGCTCGCCGCCGAACCGGCTGTCCCGACGAAAAGCTCATTGCTGCTCTACCCGATAGCCTTTTTTATGGGTTTCTACGAATCTTTTCTAGGCTCGGGCAACGGGATCCTGTTCACCATAATGACCAGTCGATCCCGCGGCTACCAGCTTCAGACTGCTCTGGGCTATTACTTCGCCGCGGCTTTTGTTTGGGTGAGTCTGGCAACCGTGTTATACTTGAGTCACGGTATCGTCGATCCGCCGATCATGGCCTCCGCGATTTCTGGCTCGGTCCTGGGAGCCTATACGGGGGCGCGATGGGCCAGGAAAAAGGGCAATCCCTTCAGCCGGAAAGTTTTTTTGGTTGCCGGACTGGTGCTGGGACTAAAAATGCTATTTGACCTGTGAAGAAGGTAAAAAGTAGACCACGGAGGATACGAACACATGAATGGGGGCAAAACAGGGCATGTTCGGCTCATTGGGCTCAGCGTGGTGCTGGCTTTGGCCGTGCTGAACGCGTGCCAGAGTCAGGATGAGGAGAGAAATTTCTATTCGGGACCGGAGGTGGATAGGGTGATCGAACAGAGAGCTATCAGGGATAAAGAGGAGCTTACCGGCCGAAAGCTTGCCGAGTACGGCTCCTTGATGGCGGAGGGACCGGTGATTCCGGGACTGTTCAACGCGGCGGTTCCCCAGGGCCTGGCTTATATTCCGCAGCAGAAGCTCTTGGCGATCTCCTCCTACATGAGCGACCGTCAAGCCTCGGTACTCATCTTCGTTTCATTGGAAGACGGGGGGCTGCACAAGGCTTTGAGCCTGGAGAACGTCGACGGCAGCGCCCACCGGGGGCACGTTGGCGGTTTGGCGGTGGTCGGCGACCGGCTCTGGATCGCCTCGGGGAAGGAGTTTTATTCCGTCCCCCTGGTGAAGGTGGAGGAAGCTAAGGACGGCGGGAAGCTCACCCTGCCGCCGGCGGCCTACAGCGAGGTGAACTGCGATACCGCCGCTTCTCATGGTGAGACTTTGTTGATAGGCGAGTTCTGGAGTGACGATGAACGTTATCCCACCGCGGACTCTCACAAGATATCGACTCCCGGCGGCAGCAGGTATTCGGCCTTGATGGCCGGCTTCAGTTTGGAAGAGAGTCCGACCGGCTGGGTGGAGCCAGATTTTTTACTCTCAATCCCCGACAAGGTGCAGGGGGCTGTTTTCTTTGATGATAAGATAATTTTGAGCCGATCCTACGGACGCCGGAACTTGAGTGAGCTCAGTATTTACCGCTCGCCCATGTCAAGCGAAGAGCCCGATGTGTTTGTCCTGAGAAATGGAACAAGCAGTCCGTTGTGGTATCTCGAGGAGGAGTATCTGATGAAAAAAATAGCTGCCCCTCCGATGAGCGAGGGGATCAGCCTTGTCGGGGACAGAATCGCGGTGCTCTACGAATCCGGCGCCGACACTTACCGCTACAGCGCCCGTTTCCCGCAGGATAGAATCCATTTTCTGGATCTGAACCGTCTGATAGATTCTCCTTAGGTACTGAGGCGCTGCTGAGAACGCTACTGTTTGGAGAGCTTTCCGGAGGTGTAGGCCTGGTAGGCCTCTTTGACGCTCATCGAAGAGGCGCCGATGTAGACGGTGATCCCCGCCGCCTGGATCACCGAGGCGGCGTTGCCCCCGGGACCGTTGCCGGTGATCAAAACCTGCGCACCCGCTTCAGCGAGCTTTTGGGCGGTTTTGGGACCCGCCCCGTGGGCTTCACTCTGAACCTCTCGGTTGTCCAAACTCGTCTCCTCTCCACTCTGTTCATCGTAGATGAACAGGTATTCGGTTCTCCCGAAGCGGGGATCCATTTCGGCGTCCCAGTCTTTACCCTTGGTGGTGAATGCTATTTTCATTTTCTTACTCCTTTGTCTCGCTTTCTAATATTTTTAGGACCTGCTGCCAGGTCTCGGAAACGGTCTGCCTTAGATTCTGGTCCCATTCGACAACGGTCTTTCCGTTGGTCATCGCTGCGGTGAACTCCTCGTTGTAGGGGATCTTGGCCAGGTAATGGATCTGCTCATCCTGAAGTAGAGTCTCTATCTCTTGAAGGATCTGGGGGTTCAAATCGGCTTTGTTCACCACGCAACCCGCCGGGATTTTGAATTTTTTGACCAGTTGATATACCCGTTTCAGATCGTGAAGTCCCGACACCGTCGGTTCGGTGACCAGGACGACGAAGGAGGCGCCGGAGAGCGAGGAGACCACCGGGCATCCGATGCCAGGAGAGCCGTCCACCAGCACCATTGCCTTGCCCAACTCTTCGGCCACCGATTTGGCCTCGTTTTTGACCCTGGCTACAAGCTTGCCCGAATTGTCAGCGCCGATTTTCAAGGCGGCGTGGACCATTTTGGTGTCGGTCTTTATCGAAGAGACGTAGAGCTCTCCCACTTGTTCGGAGTTGTTGCTGATCGCTTGAACGGGGCAGACCCGTGCGCAGTACCCACAGCCTTCGCAGCTGAGGGGGGCGACGATATGGCTCCGTTCACTGACGGAGATGGCGTCGAACCGGCAAACCTGACGACATATTCCGCAATTGGTGCAGATATCAGGATCGATGACGGCGACTTCACCGCTGAAAAACTCCTCCCGGGAGGAGAAATCCGGTTCGAGGAGGAGGTGCATGTCCGCGGCGTCGACGTCGCAGTCGGCCACCACGGTCTCTCCTCCCGCCAGAACTGCGAAGGAGGCGGTCAGAGAGGTCTTGCCGGTGCCCCCTTTGCCCGAGATGACTACTATTTCTTTCATGACCGACTCTCCTTCCGTCGCTCGAGAATGTAGAGGCGAATCTTCTCCAAGGCGTTTTTCACCTCCGGTATAGAGGGATATAGGAGCTCCCCCCGCGAGTAGAGTTCGGCGATTTTCCGGTGGTTGGGTATGGTAGTGATTATGTCGATACTTTGCTCGGCGCAGTAGCGTTCCACCCGATCATCCCCCAGTCCATGACGATTGATGACCACGCCGAACTCGACTCCCAGCTCCCGCATAGTCTCCACGGCGAGCTTCAGATCGTGGAGGCCGAAGGGCGTGGGCTCGGTGACCAGGATCACCAGATCCGCCTCTTTGGTGACTTCGATCACCGGGCAGGATGTGCCCGGCGGTGAGTCGTAGATTAGATACTCCCGGTCCCCGAAACTGCCGTTCATCTGTTTCAGGGTCTGTTTGATCAGGGGCACCGCCTGTTCTTCTCCAATGTTGAGCTGACTCTCGACAAAGTCGAGCGGCCCTCTTCGGAAAACGGTGAGCTCTCCCATCTTTTGCGGGATCATGGGTAGCGATCCGGTGGGGCAGAGCTCGGAACAGGCGTAGCAGCCGTGGCAGAGCTCGGGGAAGACCATTATCTGCTGACCCAACTTGAGCACCGCGTTGAAATTGCAAACCAACTGGCAGGTTCCGCACAAATCGCATTGCGCGGGATTCCAACGGGGTACGTATTTGAACTTGTCGTGCCGTTCGATCTCTTCACCCTGAACGTAGAGACCCGAGTTGGGCTCCTCCACATCCAGATCCCCCAGCGCGACTCTCGCTGATTCCGACAAGTATACGGCCAAATTGGTGGAAAGGGTCGTTTTCCCAGTACCCCCTTTGCCGCTGGCTATGGCGATCTTCATTTTTCCTCACTTCCTCTTTGTTCTTCGTGTTTGCGGCAGCACTGGCCGTGGCCGAATCCGCCGGCCAGGTCGACCAGCTTGGACGATCCGCAGGAGGGGCAGCTGGTGAGTTCTTCCGGCAGAGGTCCCCCCATATTTGTTTTGAACATATGTCCGCAATCCTGGCATTTGATCATATTGTCCCGAAAATGAACCTGCCCGCCGCCGATGATCAGGTGACGGCCTTCTACCAGAAAACGGCTCAGTTTGTTTCTCGCTTTTTCCAGCAAACGGGTGAAGGTCGGTCGAGAAATCTCCATTTCCACTGCCGCTTCCCGGTGCTCGAGGCCGAGGTAGTCCACCAAACGCAGGGCCTCGTACTCGTCCAGGCCCAGGGGGAGCTTCCTCAACCGACTGCCGGGGACTCCCCCGGGCTTGAAATCGGCGTACAGCGGCGGGATCTCTACAAATCTCTCTTTCATGGGTCGGGACATAGTTTCAGAATAATGAACATAAGTTCATAAGTCAAGCAGCTTAGTATCTTTTTTTGAGCCCAAGGAGATTGGCTCGATACAAAAAGACGGCATTGGCGGATAAGACGCCCGCGGCGGATTGCTTAATCTCTCGCCAATAAGTATGATTGTGGACGGGAGCGCTAATTTATAACAGTTTCTCCTGCCGCTTCGCGGCAACCGAAACAACGAAAACAGCCGGGTACGGCTGTTTTCGTATTAGAAGCGTATGAAAAACGGCAAGAAGATAAAAAGAGTCAGTCTCATTTTCCTTTTGATCTCGCTGTTCTGGACCTCCGTGCTGACTTCGGTAGCTTTTCTGGGGCGGCGAGAGGTCGACAAGGCCAACCGCCTCCTGGCGGAAACCGCAGCCTCGGCTTTTTTGCAGCAAATGACCATGACCCGGAGCTGGAGTGCTTCCCACGGAGGGGTGTACGTACCCCTGACCGAGGAGACTCCGCCCAACCCCTACCTACGGGTACCCGAGCGGGATATTACCAGCCTGGAAGGGCGCCGTTTCACCTTGGTAAACCCCGCCAATATGACTCGGGAGATCTTCGATCTGTTTAACGAAACTGAGGGCATCACGGGCAAGATAAAGTCTCTGAAACCGCTCAACCCGAATAACGCCCCCGACGATTGGGAAGAGGAGATACTCCGGGGCTTTGAGCAGGGGATAGAGGAGGCTTCAAAAGTCGTCGATATCGAAGGGTCGCAGCTGCTTCGCTTCATGGTCCCTCTGGAGACCGAACGAGCCTGTCTGCGCTGTCATGCTGACCAAGGCTACCAGGTAGGAGATATTCGAGGGGGGCTGTCGCTGCAGATGCCTTACCAGACCTACGCGGAGTCCGCCGTCGGGACCTACGGACTCTTTTTGACCGCCCTCTTGATGCTGGGGCTGTTGGGCTATTTGGGGCTCTACGCATCGTGGTTCGCGACGAAACGGCTCATCGACAACCTGTACGCGAACAACGCTCTGTTGGAAGAGAGCTCCCAGAAAAACGAGCTTTTCCGTCGTGAGGCGGACCATCGGATAAAGAACAACCTCTCGCTGATCCAGGCTCTAATAAATCTGCAGATTCTGGAGAACGAAGAGAAGTCTCCTGGTGAGGAAGAGGTTCTGAACAACCAGCTGTTGGGGATTAGACGAAGAATAGAGGTGATCGCCTCGCTGCACAACGACCTTCATTTGATGAGCTCCCAAACTCAGCAGGTGGGGATAAAGCCCTTTCTGTCACGGATTGTCAAAAACACGTTACACCACTTTTTTCACGAGGAGATCTCTTACAGGGAGGATATCGACGATTTGACTGCCGCCCCCAGTGACGCGGTGAACTACGGCATGATTCTCAGCGAGATGCTCCTCAACGCGCTCAAGCACGGCAGCTTAACCGAAGCCGATGAGGATCTGGTCGTCTCCTTCAAGGAAAACAGCACCGGAGGTATCGAGCTGCTGGTGTCCAACCCGCTGGGGGACAAGGAGACAGTTGCGGCGTCCTCAAGCGATGGCGGTTTCGGTTCTGATCTTCTGCGCTCCTTGGCCGGGGCTTTGGAGGGGAAGCTTGATATGAGGATCGAGGGGGAGCGCTTCGTTGCGGTCTGCAGCTTTCCTCCCCGAGCTTGACCGTGAGAGCTCTTGCGCTTCCAAAATATGCTAATTCCCGCCGAGTGGCAGGAGAACTATTAAATTTTGCCAATAGTTGGTACAATCCGTCCATGAAACAAAGCACGGATGAAGAGAACAGCCTCTCCCGCCTGATTAATGACGGCTACGGAGAGCAGCGGGATTTGAATTGCGCCGAAACCATCCTCTACGCGGCGAATCAGGTATACTAGTTGGGTCTGGACAAATCGGCCTTGAAGCTCTCCGCCGGTTTCGGCGGGGGCATGGGGGCGGAGGAGACCTGCGGGACCTTGACCGGAGGGGTGATGGTGCTCTCCTCGCTGTTTATCGCCGACAGGGGGCACGAGAGCGACTACGTGAAAGGGCTCTGCGCCGAGTATTTCCGGGACTTCGCCCAGAAGATGGGATCTTTGAACTGCGCCCGTTTGAAGGAGATGCACCGTGATGATGAGCGTGGCTGCCTACCGGTGGTAGTCGTCGCGGCGCGGGTACTCGAGGGGATAATCGACAGAGAGCTTGCCGCTGGAGCACGCAGGAAGGCAGAGTAGTACTAAACGCGGGGATGCAGGGAGGTCGAATGCACGATGAGTAGAACTGGGAAGGATCTTTTGTACTGGAGATCGATTCCTCTGGTACCGTGACCCGTACGCTGATAGACATCGGCAAGATGAGCAGCTCCAGACAGATCAGCGCCGGACTGGCCCGCAACATCAACAACCTGATGAGCGTAGTCCTCGGCCATGTCGAAATAATGAAAAAAAATATCAGCCAAGGACGCGGGGAAGAGCTCCAGACTTCCCTCGACAAAATACACTCCAGCTCATGGCAGGCGGTCTCTATCAGCCGTCGTCTGTTGTACTACACCCAAGAACAGCTGCTGCAGACCGAGTCCTGCGATCTCAACGGGATCACCGCGGATGTGCTGCGGGACGTGGAGTTCGAGTCGAATATCGAGACCAGTATCAAAGTTGACCAGCAAGAGGTGCTCCTGCAGACCGAAGCGGCCCGGATCGAGACTCTCGTCTTCGCCTTGGTGCAGAATGCCCTGGATGCCATGCCCGATGGCGGCCGCTTGACCGTCTCCACCTGCAGGGTGGATGGGGCAGCGCTCCCCGAGTCCGCCGCCAGCTGCGTGGAGCGGGGAGAGTACTGGCGGCTGCGCGTTCAGGATACCGGCGAGGGGACCCTGATCGATGTCTTTCTTCCCCTTTAGGGGTGGGCCGGGACCGTGAAGAAACGCCGGCTTGCTTGATGGCTGTTTTTCTCTTACGTTTAGGGCTATTATGGGTTTTTTAAATCGACGGAACTCCAAAAAAACGGGAAGTATCGGCGGACTACTTCGTTTCAGTCTCCTCTTTTTGGCCCTTAGCGGTCTCGGGCTGTACGCGGTCTACTCCCAAGTCTCCGGGGCGACCGTGGTCTGGGACCCCGGGCTTCTGAAGCCCTCGTTCCTGCTCGGAGTTTTGGCCTTGCTGCTGATCTATTTCGCTATGGACGGCTTGCGGCTGTGGTTTGTACTCGGGGCGCTGCACTATAGAGTTCCACTGACAGCGATGGCTCGACTGGTTTTCATAAATATTTTCGTCTCCAATGTGACTCCCCTGGCCACCGGCGGGGGAGTGGCCCAGGTCTGGTTCTTGCAGCGGCGGGGCGTGCCCATTGGGACCGCGATGACCGCGACGACGGTACGGACGGTGCTGGCAATTCTCTTTATTTTCGGAGCTGCCCTGGTCGACTTCATCGTCACTGGAGGAGCTCCTTCGGTGCTCCCCGCGCGGGTTCTACGGACGACTCTGCCTCTGCTGGCCTTCGGCTATCTTTTTTTCTTCGCGGTGCTGATCTTCCGCCCCAAAAGCCGATCAAGCTGCTGCTGCGGCTACTCCGATTGGTCAGGAGCGCTCACCTTCTGAGGGAGAAGCACTATCGCCGATCGCGCCGGAGAGTTGTTCGGGAGATGTTTCGTTTCTCCCAGGGCTTTCGGACCTACCTGCGGGGCAGCCCAGTTTATATGGGGGCATCGGTATTGGCCACCGCCGCCTTTCTGTTGAGCCTCTTCTCCTTTCCTGCGCTGATCATTCAGGCCTTGGACTACGATCTGGGCTACTGGATGGTGGTCGAGAAGCTGCTTTTGACCACCTTCGTGATGTATTTTTCGCCGACCCCCGGAGCTTCCGGAATCGCCGAGGGGGTCTTCGCCTACTTCTTCGCCTCCGTTCTCCCGGCGGGACACCTGGTATTGCTGACGATTCTCTGGCGCGGGCTGACGATCTACCTCGGACTGGGGGCGGGGCTCTTTTTTACCCACCACGAGTTGGTGGGGGGAGATGAGCGA
>DSBN01000257.1 GCA_011046055.1 Sediminispirochaeta sp.
AACGGGTCACCTTGATACCCCAGGGGTCCGAGGCTTCGTCCAAAGACTTCACGATGGCGTCGTTGATCTCATCTCGTTCGCTGAAGGTACGGTCCAGCTCCAGCTTGCCGATCTCCGAGCGCATGGTGGTCTTTGCCAGCTGGGCCGTGGCGTAGCGGTAGTCGTCGATACCGTAACTCGCCTTGACCGGATCCATCACCCGCAGGTAGAGCAGGCCATCCACCGTCACCTGAACATTGTCACTGGTGATGCAGACCTGCGGGGCCACATCTATAACCTCTTCCTTGAGTACGTGTTTATAGGCTACCCGTTGAATAATGGGTACAATTAAATGCAGACCCGAACCAAGGGTGGTCTGATATTTTCCAAACATCTCGATAACATACGCCTCTTGTTCCGGCACTATTCTGATGAGCTTGAAAAAAATCACCACCACCAGAGCGGCCAGAATATACGCTACTACGACATTCATAAGTCCTCCTATATTATCTCCGTATCAAAAGGGGCGGTCACCGTGAGGGTGATCCCGTCCTCCTCAATGATCGAAACCTCCTCACCAGTTTCAAAGGATTCGGTCAGGCTGACCGCCTTCCAACTGGTGCCCCGGTAACGGACCCTTCCCGCCTTTTCGGGGGAGATCGCCTCCAGCACCACCGCCCTCTCACCGACGTTATTTTTGGGCATACGGTCAAGAAGAGTCCCCCGAAACCACCGTCGGAAATGCTTTCTCAAAAAGGCAAAAGAGAAAATCGAGCCTGCCGCCCAGAGTACAATCTGCCAGGCGAGACTGCCGGCTAGGGGTGGAAAAACCAAGGCGACCAGCGCCGTGATCCAGGCACCAAGGCCGAAAAAGAAGATGGTGAAGCCGGGAATCAGCATTTCCGAAGCAATCAACAGGAGTCCGATCACTCCCCAAAGAAAGGATGGGCCAAACACAATTTTTACCTCCCTGCAAAGAGTACCACGGAGCCTAAACCTTCACAATGTTAAAATCAACAATCAACATTACTCAAGGCCACGGTCAAAAAGGCGATGGAGACGCCGTTGAGACTGATATAGCGTTGGAAGATCTTCCGTCCTCGGCGGATCTCCCGTAAGCTCAAACTGGGGGGGAAAGATCTCTCTTTTGAAGCCGACTTCATCTTTGCTTCGTCCTTAGTTTTTCATACCCCACCAGCGCAGCAGTTTCTCCGCCGCCTCCTGACTGTCCGTATCTTCGGTGAGGTCGAATGCCGGCCCCGTCTCCGAACCGGTGGTGATGGTCGGGTTCTCCAGCAGCTTCCGCAGTCCCGCCTCATCCATTCCCCCATCCAGCAGACTTTTGACAAAGGGGTCGTCAAATACATCGATATCCAACCACACACTCCTCTCCCGCAGCCCCTCCAGCGGTCCGGCGGAGGCGTGGATGCCGTTTATACTCACATTGGGTTTGGAGCTCAGCCCGAAAGCACCGAAACTCTCCAACAAGCGCCGGCGAAGCGATCCGACGGCGGCTTTTTCCGGGTCCGTGGCGCCGATGAGCTCCTGCCGAAACTCCTGCCAGGATAGGTCCCGCGGGGAAAACTCCGCCTCGTAGAGCTGTACTTCCGCCCCTGGGGCGGTGAAGACCTCCCTCTGGGCGGGATAAAAACCGTTGATGCAGTAAAACCCGGCTTCTTCAAACCGAGCCGCGTAGAGCCCCGGGGCCAGCTTGCTCTGCGGGGCCCTCTGCCATATTTCATTCAGCTCGATGCCGCTGATCTTTCCCAGTCTCTTCTGGGCTTCCGCGCTGTTTAACACCTCTCCGGCGGCCACCGCCTCGTCCCAGGATGTTCCGAAGGCCTCGGCGAAGAACCGTTTGGCACCTTCCCCCAGACTATAATCCTTGGGCGGGGTAAAAACGGCACTCTGGGCGATGGCGAAGTAGTGGCGGTCTACAATCTCCATTTTCTTTATCTCCGCCGCGTCGATTCTCCGGGGCTCCGACAGGCTGATACCTTTTTCCGACAAAAAGCTCTCAACAAAACTGATAAACTCAGCGGTAATAGCGTGGGGTTTGACAAATACCAATGCTCGGTTGTTCACGAAATTCCTCCTCTTGGGGCGCTGCATAGAGCTTTATTCTACGACAGAGCCCGAGCATTGCCAACAGCCGGCGGCAATCGATTAGAGGATATTTCCATCCACTGGATTTTTCTGCGGCATTTGAGTAAGCTCTTGGTCGATGAAACTGCGCAGTTTTTTTAGAATCGTCGAAATCAAAACGAAGATAGTCTCGGTATCCACCTTCAGCATCGCCGTCCTCTACGGCTTCTACCGCAACGGGGAGGTCGATCTGGGAATCCTCCCGCTGATGTTCGCCGCGGTGCTCTTTGTGGATATGGGGACCACCGCATTCAATATCTTTTTCGACTACTGGAAGGGGGTGGACCACCAGGATTACCAGCGGGAGGAGGAGAAGGTACTGGTCTACGAAAACGTCCCCCCCTACGTGGCCTTTCTCATCGGGGCGGGGCTTTTCTTCGGGGCCGTGGTCTTCGGAGCGGTAGTATCGCTGCTCACCAGTCTCTACGTAGCTTTCTTTGGCGCTGTCTGCATGGGGGTCGGCTATTTCTACACCGCCGGTCCCTATCCCATCTCCCGCAGCCCATTCGGGGAGCTTTTTGCCGGCGGTTTCCTGGGGACGGTACTCTTTTTAATCACCTATTATGTAGTATCCGGGCATCGATACGGACCGAGTCCGGTAGATTTGGAGACCATCGCCGCCAGCGGCCCCTCCTTTTTTCTGATCGCCTCCATCCTCACGGTAAACAACACCTGCGATATTCTCGGCGACGCCGCGGCGGGACGGAAGACACTGTCCATTGTGCTGGGTAAGAAGAGAGCGGAGCTGCTGATCTACCTTCTGGGTTTCTTGGGCTTCGTCTCGGCTCTGCTTCTGTCATTCCATGGAGTTTTTCCGCGCTTGAGCCTCATCCCCCTGGTGTTGGCGGCGATAGCCGCCGGTCTGGAGTACCGAAAAATGCACCAACGCGGCTTCAACCAAGAGACCAAGGCCCCTTCTATGGGCAGTATCTCCAAGATTTTCCTCTTGTACACCGGGGCGATGTGGATTAGTCTTATTGGTGCGCAGCTGTACGGAGTGTCATAATGCTGGACCCCGAGCTGCTCACAATTAGGAGGCGCTATGGAGAGCTTTGACAAGTTTGTCGAGGAGAAAAAGGCTGAACTCAACCGCAGTACTCACTTCGTAACCGATGAAGATATCGAGCGAACCGCCCGCGATTTAGAGAACACAAACTATGAGCCGCCGGTTTTCATTCCCACCACCGGGTTTCTACGATACCGAGTGAAGGATATTCATAGGGAGATCGACCGCATCGCCGCTCTGGGAGAAGAAGATCTGAAAAACATACGTCTGGCTCAGGAGATCTCGACGGAGGAGCTAAAACGCAAGAACATCGGAATACTGGTCGACCAGTTTCTGCTTCTGGAGAAACTAAGAGCCGGCGTGCCCGAAGCTTGGGACGAGATCCACGAACTCTACGAAGACGACTAAAGAGGGAAGGATGAGCATGCCCGATATTCAGGCAATACTATTCGACTTCGACGACACTTTGATCAACTACTCCTCCTCCGAGGAGTATGGACTGCGAGAAGCCTTCCAGAAATTCGGGATTCCTCTCCGGTCGGAGTACCTCGATATCTACCGGGAGGAGAACAAAAAACTCTGGAAAATGATCGAAACCGGTGATATCAGCACCGCCGAGCTCCGAATCCAGCGTTTCGAGAAACTCCTGGACCGGCTGGGTTTCGAGACCGGGGTCACCGCGTCTCGCTTGAGCGAAAGCTACCTGGAATTCTTCGCTCAGGCGGGAGATTTGGAAGAGGGAGCCCGAGAGATCCTGCAATGGATTCACGAGCACAAAGAGCTGAAGAAGGCTATTATCACCAACGGCTTCACCGATACCCAGCACAAGCGGATCGGGGTGACCCAGTTGGGTGATTTTTTCGACGAGATATTCATCTCCGATGAGATGGGCGCGAAAAAGCCGGACCCGTTGATTTTTGAGAAAGCATTGGGTATCCTGGAAATCGACTCCCCGGAGAAAGTCTTGATCGTCGGGGACAACCTGGTCTCCGATATTATGGGAGGGAAAAGGTACGGCTTATTGACCTGCTGGTACAATCCGACGGAGAAGGACCCGGAAGAGTACCGGCAGTATATAGACTTTCAAATTTCGCACTTATCAGAGTTGAGCGAAGTTTTGAATCAAAAATAGCATCAAGCACAAATAGCTCTGAGATTTGTTTCCTAAGGCCTGAGCGCCACGTACTCCGGCTATGGGGCAAATCCGCTGGGTTGTGGACGAAAGGACACCGCCTCCCGTGTTTGGAAAGGAGCGTCTCGGTTTGCAAGATTTTTACGAAGTTATCGCTAGGACCCTCGAACGGGCCGACGCCCGTCACGGAAAGGTGCGGAGAAGCGAATTCTGCCGTCTCGACACCCTGCACGGTCGCGTTCTATCCCAAGATATACGGGCCGACAGACCCATCCCACCCTTCGACAGGGTAGCGGTGGACGGCTACGCCTGTCGTACGGACGACCTCGACGATCCCCTGGAGCTCATCGGTACGATCTCTGCCGGAGAAAAACCCCGCTACTCCGTCGCCCCCGGAACTTGCGTCAAAGTCATGACCGGGGCGGTACTCCCGAAAGGAGCTCAGATGGTGGTGATGGTCGAGTCGACCCGCCTAGACGAGCAGGGCCGGGTGATTTTCACCGGCAGCGACAAAGAACGGAGCAGCAGAAATATAAGCTTCCGAGGCGAGGATCTGGCCCAGGGAAGCTTGATCTTCAGCGGCGGTACCATTCTAGGACCCCGGCACAGCGCGGTCCTGGCCTCGGTGGGGGTCGCCGAGGTCCCGGTGCGGAGTTTGCCGAGAGTAGGAATCCTATCCACCGGAGACGAGGTGGTCGAAGCGGACCGGCAACCGCTGGCCCACCAGATCAGAAACGCCAACGCCCCCCAGCTCAGCGCTCAGCTGAGGGACATGGGAATTGAAGCCAACTACTACGGTATCGCTCGGGACGACCGGGATGAGCTGACTCGACTGATCGCTCGAGCCCAAGAGGAGAACGACCTGGTACTGATGAGCGGGGGAGTGTCCATGGGCGACTTCGACTTCGCCCCCGAAGCCATGGCCGCCTGCGGCTATCAGATACTCTACTCCCGGGTGGCGGTCAAGCCGGGTAAGCCGACGACTTTCGCCGTTTCCGAACGGGGAGACCTCTTCGGACTGCCGGGCAACCCGGTCTCCTGTTTTGTCATCTTCGAGCTCCTGGTCAAACCCTACCTCTATCGACTCATGGGCGCTGACTTTCAACCGCCCATCATCAAAGCAGCGATGGCCACGGATTTCATTCGAAAAAAGACGCGAAGAATTGAGTGGTTTCCGGTACGCTTCGAGAAGGACGGAACGGTGATGCCGGTGCAGTACCACGGTTCGGGCCATTTTGCAGCTATCGCCGAGGCCGACGGTGTAGCCCCGATCGCCCAAGGACAGGCGGAGTTGAAAAAGGGGGCTCAAGTCGATGTACGACTCTTTTCATAGACCGATCAACTATCTGCGGGTCTCGGTGACCGATCGCTGCAACCTGCGCTGCGTCTACTGCATGCCCGAAGAGGGGGTGCCCTACATTCCCCACTCTCGGGTGCTGAGCCTCGAAGAGATCGCCGAAGCGGTTCGGGTCGCCGTCGACCTGGGCGTGCACAAGGTTCGCCTCACCGGGGGAGAGCCCCTGGTGCGAAAGGGGATCGTAGAGCTGGTAAAGATGCTCTCCGCCATAGACGGTATCAAGGATCTGGCCATGACCACCAACGGGGTCCTACTGACGCGGTACGCCGAAAAACTGAAGAGAGCCGGACTGGATCGGGTCAATATCAGCCTCGACACCATGGATCCCGAAGAGTATCGCCGAATAACCCGCCGGGGCGATCTCAACGAGGTACTCGAGGGGATCAAAGCGGCCCGACGGGCAGGCCTTTTTCCCATCAAGCTGAACGCCGTGATTCCACCGAACGGAGACCGGAGCCAGGCTCTACAGGTGGCGGAATTCGCCAAAGAGAACGGTTTTCAAGCCCGTTTCATCCAGCAGATGAACCTGCAGGCCGGGGAGTTTTCCATCGTCGAAGGCGGAGAGGGGGGCAATTGCGCCCGCTGCAATCGGCTCCGTCTCTCCAGCGAAGGGGTGGTCTACCCCTGTCTCTTCAGCGACAACGGCTACTCGATCCGCCGATTCGGTCCCCGGGAAGCCTTTCTCAAGGCGGTTAAGCACAAACCGGCCCAGGGTCTTATCAGCAACAACAATACTTTTTACAAACTAGGAGGTTGAGCTCCATGGGACAGGAGAAGAGAGCCGAACTCTCCCATACCGACCACTCGGGCAAGGCACGGATGGTCGAGGTGGGGCATAAGGAGCCGCTGCGACGCCGTGCAAAAGCCGCCGGACGTATCCACTTACAACCCGAGACGGTACGACTGGTCCGAGAGAACTTGATAAAAAAGGGCGACGTACTCACCGTGGCCGAGATCGCCGGGATCCAGGGGGCCAAGCAGACGCACCTGTTGATCCCCCTCTGCCACCCCCTGCCGCTCACCGGTATCGATGTAGTGGCCGAGCTCGATGAGGAGGGGGTGGAGGTCACCGCCGAAGCACGCTGCACCGGTCCTACCGGGGTAGAGATGGAGGCGCTCACCGCCGTACAGGTGGCCCTGCTGACCGTCTACGATATGTGCAAGGCCGTCGACCAGGAGATGCGCATTGAAAATGTTCACCTACTGAACAAAACAAAGGAAGCACTGTCATGAATATACGCATCGGATCACTCAATATCTCTGAACGCAAGGGAGTGGTCAAAAATCCGATCGACCGGGTTGAGGTCGATCTGAGCGGCATACCCGCGGACGCCCATTCCGGGCGATGGCACCGGCAGATCAGCCTGTTGGGTCGACCCAGTATATCTCGATTCGAAGAGCAGATGAAACGCCGGATCGGTCCGGGTGAATTCGGTGAGAACATCACCGTGGAAGGGATCGATCTCAACGAGGTGGGAATCCTCGACCGTTTTCGTATCGGCGAGGTGGAGATGGAGATCACCCAGATCGGCAAGACCTGCCACGGTGACGACTGCGCTATTTTCCGCGAAGTGGGCAAGTGCGTCATGCCCCAGGAGGGGCTCTTCGCCCGGGTCATCCGCGGCGGCGAGCTCCAAAAAGGCCAGGAGATGGAGTACATCCCCTACCCCTTTCGAATCGAAATCATCACCGCCAGCGACCGGGCCGCCGCCGGAGAGTACCAAGACCGCTCCGGGCCGCGGGCCGAGGAGCTCTGTCGAGCTCATTTCGGAACAAAACGTTGGCATATGGAATCTGAGATTCAGGTAGTGCCGGACGAGGCCGAGGCTCTACGCGGGGCTTTGGGCAAGGCACAAGAAAGGGGTGCCGATATCATCATCACCACCGGAGGTACCGGAGTCGGCCCCCGGGATATCACCGTCGATGTGGTGCGGGCGATGGCGGACAAACTGATCCCAGGAATCATGGACCATATCAGGCTCAAGTACGGAGAGAACAAGCCCAACGCCTTGATCTCCCGCAGCATCTGCGCCATGGTCGGATCGACAATCGTCTACACCCTCCCCGGCAGCGTCAAGGCGGTGGAGGAGTACCTCCGGGAGATATTCCGTTCCGTAGATCATCTGATCACCATGGTTCACGGGATCGGGCATTAGTTTCTTGGAATAACCCGGACGGATCGGAGGAGGGGGGCTAGTCGAGAAAGGCCGTTGATGCCTGCCAATCCACGGTCCCGTCACACAGCTGCTGCGCTTCTAGAACCAAGACAAAGGCCCGCCCCCCGTAGACTCTGGTGCTGCTGGTGGTCACCACCCGGCCCTGATGTTCGACCATCGGTCCGGCATAGGCCTTCCGCGGCTCGTGACTCCGGATGAGGTACCGCATTCCCAAGGCGCCCAGCACCGTCTGGCTGATATCAGGTCCGAACAGTCGCCCCGCACCCCGGGGGCTGGGGCTTTCGCCTTCCCCATCAGCTGGATCACCCCAGAGAAGTTGCGTGCGTAATGCCGCATCGGGCTCGCTGAGCATCTCGAGGTTTCCGATCTCCGACCCGATGCCACCGTGAACAAAAAGAGCGCCTCCGGGCAGAAGGGCGGAGAGGTACAGAGACTCCTGAAAACGACGAAACACGGGAAAAAAGCTAAACCACCCGCCCCGCTTGCTCTCCGCCTCATCGATGAGAGTACAGGGCATGAAAGAGGGCCGTCCCTCACTGTCGTAGTCTTCGTGGTTGCCCATCAACAGGATGAGCTTCTCCGGTATACGCTGCTGCAGGTCCAGCAATCCTTCGATGACCTCCACTCCCTGGGGGCCACGGTCGGCGTAGTCGCCGAGAAAAATCAGCAGATCCTGACTCGACCTTTGGCTAAGCCCCCGCTTCAAGGCCTCCAGGTCCCCATGGAGATCGCCGAAGACCAAGATACGGGTGAAGCTCCCCTTTTCGATCCGGGCGCTCTCTCCAACTGGTTCAAACATCTACCAACTCAAGCCTCTCCGTTGTCCCGCGAAAATCCGATACGGTGAACCCCTTCGTCCTTCCCCTGGGTTTGGATAAACAGGGTCTGACTCGGATAGGCGAACTCAATCCCCCTATTCTCGAACTCCGTATAAAGTCTGAGGTTGATCTCCTGCTGGATGTCCATGTAGAGAGCGTAATCGGGGGACAGGACGTAGTAGACCGTCTCGAAAATAAGGGCAAAATCACCGTAGCCCTGAAAATGGGAACGGTCGAACTGGGTCGACTCCCGTTCCTCGATGATTCTCTTGATCAGCTGAGGAATCTCTTTGATCTTTTCTACCGGTGTCTGATAGGTGACCCCAATGCGAAAGACCACCCGGCGCCGCTCCATCCGCTTGTAGTTGTGCAGCCGGCTGTTGACCAGCGTGGAATTGGAGACCACCAGCTGCTCTCCCGAGAGGGCTCTGATTCGGGTGGTCTTGATGCCGATTTTTTCAATGGTCCCCAGTTTGTCGTCGAAGATCACGAAATCACCGAGCTCAAAGGGACGGTCGAAAAAGATTACAAAATAGTTGAACAGGTCGCCCAGGATCCCCTGCGCCGCAATAGCCACGGCGATACCAGAAACCCCCAGACCAGCGACCAGGGTCGATATATTGAAACCGAGGTTGTCCAATAGAAAAATGGCTGCAACCGTCCAGAGGAGAAAGGTGAAAAGGGAGATCAGCGGCTTCGCCCTCTTCTCATCCTCCACACGACCCGTCTTCTGAGTGTATTTTCTGAGACTCGTCTCCATCAGAAAGCTCACCGTCCGTACCGCAAAAACCGCGATCAAGGCGGCCACCAAGCCGCGGAGCAGGCGATCAACGTTATCGGAGAACGCCAGCCCCAAAAGGGCAGCCCAGACGACACCGATATAGAGCAGCGGGACGACGATCCTTCGATACACCACCGAACCAGCCCACCACCGTCCATGCTCAGGTTCGGCCTCGCTCTTCGCTCTGAGCCGCCGACCGATTACCGTGTGGAGAACTATTACCACTAACACGCCAAGCACCAGAATCAGCAGCGATCTGGCGTACACCAACAAAGAATTACCCATGAAACTGTATTCCATCAACCGTTCAATCATGTTTCAATTATAAAGGGAAAAAGGAGCAAAAAAAAAGGCCGTGAAGAAGTAATTCTCCACGACCTAATTTTTCACATGTACTACTTGTGGATTATATTCCCAGATTCTCGCGCACCACCGGGAGGGCGTCTTCACCGTTGACCGCCTTCACCCCGTCGAGCCAGTCGCCGAGGATCTCCGGGTTCGCTTTGAGCCACTTCTCGGCAGCGTTCCACGCGTCTATACCATCGGCGATATCTTTCATAATCTCACCCTCCATGTCGAGGCTGAACTCTAGGTTTTTGAAAAATCTGCCGAGGTTCGGGTTCTCTTCGGCGTAACCAACACGAGTTGCGGTGTGCACCGTCGCCGCGCCGTAGTCAGGTCCAAAATAGTCGTCGCCATCGTCGAGATACACCAAATCGTGTATGGTATTCATCGGGTGGGGAGCCCATCCCAGAAATACCAGCCACTCTTCTTTAGGTTTCATTGCCCTTACCTGGGCCAACATCCCCGCCTCACTGGACTCGATTAGCTCAAAATCACCCAGTCCGAAGGCGTCCTCGTCGATCATCTGCTGGATCAGCTGGTTGCCGTCGTTGCCGGGCTCGATCCCGTAGATCTTGTAGTCGAGCTCTTCACCGTACTCGGCGATGTCTTTGAAACTGGTAACGCCGCCGTCGGCTACGTACTTGGGTACCGCCAGGGTATATTTTGCTCCAGTCAGATTAATTTTGTAATCGATTATCTCTCCGGCCTCATAAAGCGGAGTGGTGATAGCGCTCATCGACGGTTCCCAGTCGCCGAGAAACACATCGATGTCCCCTGCGCTCAAGGACTGAAAGGCGATCGGTACCGCCACGATCTTGCTGGTCGTCTCGTAACCCATGGCTTCGAGCACAATTCGAGTCGCCGCGGTGGTCGATGCGATATCGCTCCACTGTACCTCGGCGAAGTCCACCGTCATATCGACGTCCTCCACACCTTTAGAACTCTCGGCTTCTTGCTGCCCGCCGGCTATGATGAAACCGGTGAAAAGCAGCCCGAAAATCACGGCCATAAAAATAACTTTGGAATTTCTTTTCATATTAATTCGCTCCTCCTCAAATAAATATCAAAATCGAGTCTTGGTAGCCTTTTTTTGCGATAGATGTAGTATAACCAAATATACATAATAGTTCAAGTATAAATATTAGAATTGAAAATATTTATTGTATATATAATTGAACTTGCTGTAATTCGTCCGCTAATCTCAGATTAGAGACAGTCTATATTAAAGAAATACAAGTATTTACACTTTTTTTAACATGTGCTACACTTTTTTTCGCTTGCTTATATATCTAAGATATGTGCAAGACATATGTAAAAATAGCAAATGTATAGTTTATACATATAAAGATTTACACACACGTTTTAGGAGGATCATTATGAGTGATCGTTATCTTGAGGGACGAGTGGCGATGGTCACCGGCGGTGCGTCAGGAATGGGTCGAGCCATGGCGCTCGAATTCGCCAAAGCGGGAGCCAGCGTGGCCATCGGTTCGCTACTGTCGAACAAAAAAGAGACCAAAGCCGACGGCGAACTGGTGAATATGCCCGGTATGGAAGAGATGGAGCGGACCAAAGGCGAGCTGGAGGCCTTCGGAGTCAAGGCCCTGGCGGTCGAGCTGGACGTGACCAGCACCGAATCCTGCGAGAATTTCTACAATGAGACAATCAAAGCCTTCGGCAAGGTAGACATCCTGGCCAACGCCGCTGGAATCACCGCCGAACACGGTATCGTTGATCACCCAGAAGGACTGTGGCTCAAGGTCATGGACGTCAACGCCAACGGACCTTTCCGCATGAGTAAACTCGCCCTACCCGGTATGATCGAGCGCAAATGGGGACGGATCATCACCATATCATCAACCGCCGGCAACGTCGGTGCGCCCATGTCTCCGGCCTACTGCGCGTCAAAAGCCGCCGTACTGGGAATGACTCGAGCCATGTCGCTGGAAGGCGCCGAACACGGAGTCACCGCCAACGCCATATGCCCGGGATGGGTGGAGACCACCTTCGGCCGAGAATGGATCAGCGATATCGCCGAGAAGCAGATGCACATGAAGGGTGATGAACTTATCGCCCAGGAAGCGTCCAACAACCCGCAGAAGCGACTCATCCAGCCCAAAGAGATCGGAGCTCTCGCCGCATATCTTTGCCGCGACGAAGCCTACGGGATCAACGGCCAGGACATCACCGTTTCAGGAGGCTCTCTATGGTAGTGGTAAAAGAGAGCATCACCAGAATTTTTATGTATCCTGATGACTATGGAGGAACATGCGTATGGCAGGTAATGTAAATAATCTCAGCTACAACGGAAAAACAAAAATGTATATCGACGGAAAATGGGTAGATTCGATATCCGGACGGAGTCGGGAGATCGTCTATCCCTGTACGGGAGAAGTCATCACCAAGGTGACCGAAGGCAACGAAGAAGACGTGAAGTTGGCGGTTCAAGCCGCCCGACGAGCCTTCGATCAGGGCTCCTGGCCCAAGACTCCCGCTGCGGAAAGGGGCAGATTGGTAGAAAAGCTGGCCGACAAAGTGGAGGAGAACCGCGAAGAACTGGCCCGGCTGGAGAGCCTGGACACCGGCAAGACGGTGGAGGAGAGCCGCTGGGACATGGACGACATCGCCGGGATCTTCCGCTACTTTGGACAGCTGGCCGACAAGGAGGGCGGAGAGATCATCGAGTCTCCGGTGCCCAACACCACCAGCCGACTGGTTCGCGAACCGGTGGGAGTGGCCGCCCAGATATCACCCTGGAACTACCCCCTTCTGCAGGCTTCATGGAAAATCGCTCCGGCCCTGGCGGCAGGATGCACTATAGTAATGAAACCGAGCGAAATAACACCTTTCACTACGATTCGTATCACCGAATTGGCCGAGGAAGTCGGCTTCCCCCAGGGGGTGATCAACCTCGTCCTGGGCGCCGGCGCCACCGTGGGTACCGAAATGACGGTCAACCCCGGAGTAGACCTGGTCTCCTTTACCGGCGGTATCGTCACCGGAAAGAAGATCCTCAAGGCAGCCTCGGATACGGTCAAGAAGGTAGCCCTCGAGCTCGGCGGCAAAAATCCGAACATCGTCTTCGGTGACGCCGACTTCGACACGGCGGTGGATTTCGCTCTCAACGGTGTGTTTTTTCATGCGGGACAGATCTGTTCGGCGGGATCCCGAATCCTGGTCGAATCATCCATCCACGACAAATTCGTAGCTGCGCTGAAAGAGCGCATTTCAAATATAAAACTGGGCGACGCCTTCGACCCCGAAACTGAAATGGGTCCCCTGATCTCCGAAGAGCACCGAGCCAAGGTCGAGAAGTACATGGCCGTAGCTAAAGAGGAGGGTGCACGGATCGTTCTCGGCGGCGAGAGACCACGGAACCCGCCTCACCAAGGCGGCTACTACTTCATGCCCACCCTGATCACCGGCGTAAACAACAACATGAGACTGGCCAAGGAAGAGATCTTCGGACCGGTGATCACCATCGAATCCTTCGACGGCGAAGAGGAGGCGGTGCGCTGGGCCAACGACACCATCTACGGCCTCTCCGCCGGTCTCTGGACCAAGGACCAGGATCGAGCCGAAAGGGTCGCCGCGGCGCTGCGGGCTGGTACCGTCTGGATCAACGACTTCAACATCTACTTCGTACAGGCTCCCTGGGGAGGATACAAACAGTCCGGCCTGGGTCGTGAGCTGGGCAAACCGGGGCTCGAAGAGTACACCGAGGTCAAGCATATCTACCAGAACCACGCCAACGAACCGGTCAACTGGTTCGGCGCCAAAAAATAGACTGGTATAATATTTTTTTCACGCGCCCCCGTGCCAAAGCGCTCCGGGGGCGCTTTTTTGGGCCGTTTCTCAAACTGGGTTGAATACATTCTGTTGTTATTGTCTACACTTACTATCACTAAATGAAACTACAAGCTAATTTACTATAAAATAAAGATATAATTTCAATTGACATTTTCTATCGCGCCGTGAGATACTATGTAAGTACTTAGTGTTATAAACATACTCGGGTACATTTTTTACTGCATGTCGTCGGCAGAGAAATTTTAATCATTTCGACGGCGGCAACTATTTCATTACGTTAGAAATCAGAAAGGAGGAAGAGCAATGAACAAGAAGAGAGGAATCGTGCTCACCATTGTTCTGGCGGCTTTTATCGTTCTCAGTGGAACGCTCTACGCTGCCGGAGCTCAGGAAGAGGGCCCCACGGAGGATGTTCTGCGAGTGGCCATCAACGGCAGCCCTAACACCATCGAGCCGGCCACCGGTGATTCGAGAATAGCGTCCAACGTAGCTTGGAGCGTGTTCGACTCCCTGGTCTGGCTCAACGACGAGGGCGAGCTGGTACCGGCCCTTGCCGAGAGCTGGACGGTCTCCGAAGACGGGACCGAATACACCTTCGAACTGCGCGAAGGGGTGACCTTTCACAACGGTGACACCTTCGACGCCGACGATGTGGTCTTCACCTGGAAGCGTGGTCAGGGCAGCAGCATCACCTACCGAGAGGACTTTCTGGCAGTACAGGAAGTGGAGAAGATCGACGACTACACCGTGAAGTTTCATCTCGAACAGCCCAACTCAATGCTGCTGCTGCAGATCAACGAGCACTGGGGAATCCTGTCCAAAGAGTACCACGAAGAGGTCGGCGAAGAGGGCTACCTGGAGCATCCAGTGGGTACCGGTCCCTTTCAGGTGGTCGAATGGCGCAAGGCCGACCGAATCGAAATGGAAGCGAACCCCAACTACTGGCAGGAGGGCTATCCCAAGGTGGACCGTCTCATCTACCGGCCCATTCCCGAGTCTTCCACCCGTCTCTCGGCGCTGCGCAACGACGACATAGATATCGTCAGCGGATTGGCTCCTGAACAGGCGGATATCGTGGCGAAAGACGACAATTTGAACCTCATCTCCTACCCCAAGGACCGGGTCTACTACATCACCTTCAACAACATCTCCACCGGAAAAGGCACCCCCATCGAGGAGCAGAAGGTCCGCCAAGCCCTTAGTTACGCGATAGACTACCAGGCGATCATCGACAATATATTCAACGGCAAAGCCGAACGGGTCGCGGGCTTCGTAGTACCCGGAAACCTCGGCTACGATCCCTCCGTCGAGCCCTACCCCTACGACCCCGAGAAGGCCCGGGAACTCCTGGCCGAAGCCGGTTATTCCGACGGATTCGAGGTCGGCATGGCCGGGCCGTCGGACACCTACACCAACTTCGAAGAGGTCCTGCAGGCCGTAGCTGGTTACTGGGAAGAGATCGGTGTGAAAGTGGACCTGGAGTTTATGGAATCCGGCAAATACTGGAACCTCCAAGCCAACCGTGAGCTGCCGCCGCTTTTCGGAGACAGCTGGTCCTCCAGCACCGGAGAGGCTTTTCCTCGACTGGTAGGTTCGGTAGGAGGCATGGACGCCAGCTACGCCGCCTGGTTCGACCAACGGCTGGTGGATCTGGTAGAAGAGATTCAGCTGACTCCGGATCAAGAAGAGAGAGCGGAAGTGTACCGCGAAATCCTCCGTTACATGAAAGAGGACCCGCCCTTTGTATACCTCTACCAGGAGCTCGCCTTCGAGGCTACTCAGAACAGAGTAAAAGACTACAAGCCACGGGTCTCCGAGCAGATCTACCTCAAGGGCACATACATCGAATAGGCTCCTTTTCGGGGCCCTAATATGAAAAGAGCCGTACCCGGCTGTTTTCATTTTTTTAGTACCGCGGAGCTGCATGAGAAAAATGGTATAAAGGGGGAAGGAATGACGAAATACCTGTTATCACGGCTGGCTTACTCGATCGCGCTCCTATTTGGAGTGCTGTTTATAGTATTTATACTCCTACACCTCACCGGTGATCCGGTGAGCCTGATGGTATCCCGGCAGGCCTCCCCCGAAGAGATAGAAAACCTACGCCAGGAGCTGGGCTTCAACCGCCCGCTCCTGGTTCAATTCGGCGACTTTATCAGCGGCGCCCTGAAGGGGGACTTCGGGAGCTCCTTCAGGTACCGACAGCCGGCGATGGAGCTGGTGATGCAGCGTATTCCCGCCACCATCGAGCTGGCGTCGGTGGCCCTGCTGATGGCCGTATTCATGGGAGTCACTATCGGTATTCTCGGAGGCTCCAATCCGAACAGCCTCATGGACTCGATGGCCCGCGGGCTTGGGCTACTGGGACAGACCATCCCCACCTTTTGGCTCGGGCTGATACTGATTTTGGTCTTTGCCCTCAACCTGGGGTGGTTTCCCACCTATGGAAGGAACACCTTTGTTTTTTTAGGACTGCATCTGCCGGACAAGTCGATCATATTACCGGCCTTCGCGTTGAGCCTTTTCACCGCCGGGCAGCTCGCCCGCTTCACCCGTTCCGCGGTCATGGAGGTCCTCAACGAGGATTACGTGACTACGGCACGGAGCAAAGGCCTGTCGAAATACAGAATATACACGAAGTACATCCTTAAAAACGCAGCGATCCCGCTGATAAGTATAATCGGCGTGCAGTTCAGCTACCTGCTCAGCGGTTCAATATATATAGAGACTATTTTCGCCTGGCCCGGTCTGGGCAATTTATTGGCCGAAGCAGTGGGAACCAGGGATTTCTTTCTGGTCCAAGCCACCGCTTTTTTCACTAGTTTCGTGGTGATCGCGCTTCACCTTTTGACCGACCTCATCTACGTGTTGGTTGACCCGAGGATACGTTACAAATGATGGAAGACAAAGATAAAAATACCGCACCGAAGCTCTCCACCGGCCTTCTGGTGGACGAGGAGGCCGACAGGGGACTTCTAAGCAAGGTAAAATACGTCGGAAGACTCCTGTGGCGGGACAAGGCGGGACTGATCGGACTGAGTATGTTTCTCCTGGTCATTTTTGCCGCCCTGTTCTCGCCGTATATCTCTCCCCACGATCCAATGAAACAGAATCTCCAAT